>JBDNDR010000131.1:0-6137 GCA_046718995.1 Fimbriimonadales bacterium | reverse complement strand
CCCTTTAGCATAGTAAAAACCCGATTCGACAATAACGGGGATTAACCTTTATGTTGCAGGGAGTTGGCAATCGTGACGACAGCGTTTTGCCCCTCCAGCGAGTCGGCGTTGAAGCCTCTCACGCTTCACTGACAATCAATTTCCGGAACGCTTTCAGGTATAGATAACTGCTGTGCGGACTTTGACCCTCGCCTTGATACTGACCCTTTTGCTGGTCATCAGTTTCGTGTGGAGCTTGGGGATTGGCTCGGTGCCGATAGCACCCCACCAGGTGATGGAAGCGGTCTCAGGAACAGCAGACCCGACGGTCTCCACGATACTTTGGGAGCTCCGTTTACCGCGCCTGCTGATGGCGATTCTGGTGGGTGGGGCACTGGGCGTTGTGGGATGCGCCTTTCAAGGGCTATTGCGCAATGCGCTGGCAGACCCGTACATTGTGGGTGTCTCATCAGGTTCGGCAGTGGGGGCAGCGCTTGGGGTGTTGCTGGGTTGGAGCGCGCAAGGGTTCGGGGTAGGCATTAATCTTTTGGCGTTCGCAAGCGGCTTAGGGGTCTTGGTGGTGATTCTAACACTGAGCCGAACGAACGGGAGCCTGCGCGTAGGGCGGTTTTTGCTCACAGGGGTCGCACTCAGCGCCAGCCTGTGGGGAATTGTGACTTTGCTACTGGTGCTTGCAGGTGAAGACCTTTCGCGTGTCATCTACTGGCTCTTGGGCGGTCTGTTGAATGCTGACTGGCAGCGGTTAGAGTGGGTGTGTGTACCGATTTTGGGGGGGATGGCACTCCTTTTTGTTCAAGCGCGTGCGCTCAATCTCTATACGGCAGGCGAGGAGACCGCTCTCCATTTGGGCGTGCCTTTGGAGCGGATGAAATGGATGGTGCTGGTGGGAGGCTCGTTGACGATTTCGGCATCGGTGGCGGTGGCGGGTATCATAGGCTTCGTTGGCTGGTTAGTCCCTCACCTCTTAAGGCAGTGGGTTGGTGGGGACTATAGGCGTTTGATGCCCCTCTCGGCTTTGGGCGGTGCGCTCCTCCTGTTGTGGGCAGATACCTTCGCCCGCACGCTGGCGCGCCCGGTGGAACTGCCCGTTGGGGTCATCACAGCGTTGGTCGGGACGCCCCTGTTTGTATGGGCAATGCGCCAGCGTAGAGAACTGGAGGCAACCTAAAGTGCGACGATTCCATATCGGAACCCCAGAGTGGGCACCCCCACGCGTGCCCCTACAGCTGCCGTTGGGCTATGGCTCGCTCGGTTGGCTGGTCAATCTGGTTCGTAAGCAGCGGCTGAATCTGATGGAGGTGGACTTAGCGCCCATCGCGCAAGCCTGCTACGACTATTGGCAGTCGGTGGGCGACCTGGACGAAGCGTCTGATGCACTGGCAGTCTTGGCGAGCCTCACGGAGCGGAAAGCCCAGCGCCTCCTGATGCCCGACCCTGAGCCTGAAACAGAGCCGGAGTGGGATGGCGTTTTCAACTCACTACCCCAGCACTACCTCCAAGCGGTTGCGTGGCTTAGAGAGCGGGAGGGCGAGCGTGCGATGCTGTTCTTCCGAGGCATGCCTGTAGATACCGACGCCATCCTCCTACCAGACCCCGAAGGAGCGGAACTCCCTGACCGTTTATGGCTTGCTCTTAGACGATTGCTTCAGCGGGTGCTCCCCGTGCCTGATGCCATTCCGGAGCGACGCTACTTCTCCATTCACGCCCGAATGGTGGAACTTCGACAATACCTGAGCCAAAGTAGCGAACCGATTCCCTTCGATAACTTAGTGCAGACCTGTGAAACGGTATTGGACTTGTTGGTCTGGTTCTTGGCGATGTTAGAATTGTGGCGACTGGAGCAGGTGAGCGTGACTGTGGATGAGTCGAACCAGCTCTGGCTTGAGCCAGTAGGAACGGCTCAGGCAGAGTGAAGTTGGTGACTTTGGAGTGGCTTGCCTCCAACGAAGACAGCGACCCGGCTGATTTCAGCTTGTTGTTCCGCTTCTTCCAAGATTACTTGCCCACCGACGACAGGCACGGCGTTATACCCTCTGGCGTTGAGGATAGCAGCGCGAGCAATCGCTCGCTGGACATCCTGTAAGTCAATAACCCAAGAGACCTCCATGACAACATAGATTAGAGTGCGGTCAGTGCGGCGTAGCCCCGTGAGAATGAGGTCAGCGCTGAGGAGTTCTTCCACTTCCTTTTCACTGAGCGGTTGTACCTCGTTCAGTTCGTCTAAGAGTTGGTCTTCTCGGACGATTTGAATGCGGGTTAGGAATCGCCCAAAGATAGCGTGGGCACGGCTATGATAGTAACGCTCTCGGTCGCTGCCTTTCAAAAAGCCTACATCTTGTTCTACTTTATCCAATCGTTTCTCTATCTTTTCAAAGCGTTGGTTGACTTCGTCGAAGCGTTGTTCCATCCGTGCGTTGGTCTCGTCAATCCGCAGGTTAGTCTCGTCAATGCGCTGGTTGGTTTCGGCGAAGCGTTGCTCCATGCGCTGGTTGGTTTCATCGATGCGTTGGTTGGTTTCGGCGAAGCGTTGGTACATCTCCTCGCGGAGCTGGTCGATGCGTTGATTAGTTTCATCGATGCGCTGGTTGGTTTCGGCGAAGCGTTGGTACATCTCCTCGCGGAGTTGTTCAATACGTGCGTCGGCAGCGAGGCGGTTCTCAACGATTTGACGCTCAAGGCGGGCAATATCTTCGGCGTGCTGTCGGCGGAATGCCTCAAACTGTGCGGGCAGGGCAAGCAGTTCTTGCGTGAGAATCTCGCGCCGAACTGCCTCGCGCACTTCGGGATTTTCGCGCAGTGCCCGCAAGATTTCCTCTATTACGGGAGACATACTCTAATTATGATACCCCAATCATAGCAAATTGGGTGGGAAGCCCCCCGTAATGGGAGGCTTCTCTATTTGAGGCGTTCTTGTAGCCCCACATTGATTTCTATCTCGCCCAGTTCGGTGTTGAGCGGAATGACGAGTGTGGGGACTTCTAGCGTGCTGATGCGTACATTGGTGCCGCGGATAAGGCTGGGGGGCGAGAGATTACACTGGATGCCCCGCGAAGCCAGCTCGGTGAGCGCAGCGCCTGAAATCATATTCCCTAATTCGGCGATAGCGCTCGCTGCGAGTTCATCAAAGGTACGGATGGTCGTGTTCAGCATTTTGGAAGCAATCTTATCGGCGGTGAAGACTGACATCCCGATAATAATCTGCCCCTCCAGTTTTCCGGTCACCCCCAGCACGATATTGCACTGCTGGGAAGTGAAGATGCCCTTACGAGCGCTGAGGTTTCCCTTTTCAGGGGTGACCCCGACCATCATCTGGAACACATTGATTGCCGCCACAACGAAGGGGTTCACAAATTCCGCTTTCATCCCTATCCCCCCTCCTTATGAAGCTTTCTGTACTGCTTCCAAGATTCGGTCGGGCTGGAAGGGCTTGACGATGAAGTCCTTTGCCCCTGCTTGGATTGCCTCGACCACAATCTGCTTTTGTCCCATCGCCGTACACATCACCACTTTGGCGTTAGGGTCTTTGGCACGAATGGCTTTCAGTGCCTCCAGCCCATCCATTTCGGGCATGGTGATGTCCATAAAGACCAGGTCGGGTTTGTGTTGTTCGTAGAGTTCCACTGCCTCACGCCCGTTGGACGCTTCGGCAACGACCTCCAAGCCGTTCTGCGTGAGAATGTTTTTCAAAGTCACGCGCATAAACAGCGCGTCGTCCGTAATCATGATGCGTTTCGCCATGAGCTTCCCTCCTGCGATGGTTTGAGATAGAAGAAAGTACTCGGGTTAGCGAACCCGATTTGCATGCTGTTGAAGATACGCTCGGTGTTGCCGACGAACAGGTATCCGCCGGGTTTGAGCGCACGGAAGAACTCTCGGAAGATGCGGTCCTTCGCCTCGTCCGAGAAATAGATGACCACATTCCTACAGGCGATGAGGTCAAAGCCCTGAGGGTAGGGGTCTGCCAGTAGGTTGTGCCGTTCAAAGCGCAGGTAGCGTTTGAGTTGGGGGTCTGCTTGGTAGCGGGTGCGTCCGTTCTCTTGGATGGGGAACAGATAGCGTGCCTTGTATTGGGTAGGCACACTGCGTAGGTCGCTCTCATCAAACACCCCGCGCTGGGCACGTTCCAGCACCTCTTGGTCAATGTCGGTGCCGATAATCTGGTGGGTGCGACCCGGAGCTAACTCGTGGAGCAGAATCGCCAAGCTGTAAGCCTCGGCGCCATAGGAACAGCCCGCACTCCAAATCTTCAGTTGGGTGCTTTGCTTGAGTAGGCTGGGAAGGATCTGGTTCTGGAGAATTTCAAACTGTTCGGGGTTGCGAAACAGCTCCGAGACATTGATTGCTAAGCGGTCTACAAAGGCGCGCATACGGCTCTCATCTTGGCTTAGGAACTGCAGGTATTCGGTGAAGCGTTTGAAGCCTGCCCGTTCCATCATCGTGTAGATGCGCCGGTAGGTCTGGTCAAACTTATAATGTTCCAAGTCGAGCCCCGTCAGCTTCTTGAGCTGCTTTTTGAACTGCTCGAAGTCGCTCAGCAGTTCGGGCGTTTTGGGCACACTTATGCCGCTGAAGTTCGGTTGCATAGTTGTCTCACCTCCTCGTAGATTGCCTGAGCCATCCCTTCAATCGGCACAATCCGATGCACACAGCCCGTGGCGATTGCTGAGCGCGGCATCCCAAATACGACACAACTGCTCTCGTCTTCGGCTAAGATGCGAGCCCCTTTAGCATGTAGAGCTCGTACACCGGCAGTGCCGTCGGAACCCATCCCGGTCAAGATAGCGACCACGACGGGACCTTCGTAAGCTTGGGCGACAGAGAACAGGGTAATATCCACTGCGGGGCGTACACCGTGTACAGGGGGGTCTTGGGTCAACTGGATGGTCTCCCCCCGCTGAAGTTTGAGGTGTCGCCCGCCGGGAGCGATATAGGCAGTGCCCGCTTGGAGCGTTTCGCCCGCTTCGGCTTCGTGGATGTTGAATGCACTAAGGCGGTTCAGCCGCTCCGCCAGGGACCGAGTGAACCCTTCAGGCATATGTTGGATGATGAGCATTTTTGCCGTCATGTCGGGCGGTATCTGAGTTAGCAAGGTTGTTAGCGCACGCGGTCCCCCAGTCGAGGAGCCGATGACCACCAACGGCACCTTTTGACCATTCAAGGGGGTCAGCGCAGGCTTGGGTGGCGTGTTGATGACCGCTGCACTGTGAGGTGGAGTGGTCAGCGGGCGTCGGAACACGCCGATACGCGCGCGGGCAACCGCCTTGACCTTCTCTACAATCTGCGAGGAAATCTTATAGATATCCAGCGAGATAGAGCCGGAGGGCTTCGCAACGAAGTCCACCGCACCTAACTCCAGAGCCTTGAGAGTTACCTCAGCGCCTTCGGTTGTTAGGCTACTGAGCATCAACACGGGGGTGGGCTGTTCTTGCATCAGTTTTTCCAGCATGGTGATGCCATCCATCACGGGCATCTCCACATCCAGAGTGATGACATCGGGCTTGAGTTGCTTTGCGAGTTCCAATCCCTCCTGCCCGTTGCGTGCGGTGCCCACCACCGCAATTTCGGGGTCTTGCACCAGCAAATCGCTAATCATGCGTCGCATGAAGAGCGAGTCATCCACCACCAATACGCGTATCGGCTTCAACATCTCATCCTCCATCTTATTCAGGCGGCTCGTTGCCTCATGCCGAGGGCTTGTGCCAGTGCATGCTCCATAAGCGGCTGCCCGACTTTGCGCACACGCACGATGCCCGTGCTGAGGTCAAATTCAAACGACCGCCCTGTGGAACCGCGCACCTCTTCCAAAACGACACTGATGCGATAGTCTCGCATCAACTGTTGGAGTGTTTCCACATTTCGCTCGCCTATCCGTAGCGTTTGTGAACGGTTTTGGAACAGTTCGCCACCCCCAATCAAGATTGCACGGAGTCGGGGGGCTTGACTGGTTGTCAGCCCAATCTCGCGAATCAGTGCTGGAACCGCGGTGGTGGCATACTTGCCCGGTAGGGCATCCCAATCGTTATCGTGCGGCTCGGGTAGCATCACATGAGCGAGTGCCGCCGTGTGGGTTTGGGGGTCGTAGAGAACCGTGCCCACACACGAACCTAAACCGATACACCCCAACACACCCGTGCCAC
>JBDNDR010000130.1:0-6164 GCA_046718995.1 Fimbriimonadales bacterium | reverse complement strand
GAGGATACTGGGTGCTTCGGGGGGTGCTTCGGCTTGCAAGATGCTGGGTGCCTCTTCGGGTTTGACTTGGGCTTTCGCGAAAAAGCCCGACTGCACGCCCAACACGAACGCCACAGCGATCAGCGCCAGCACCCCCAGCCCGATGAGGAGCCACTTTTTGGTGTTGCTGGGCTGGGCTGGAGCCACTGAAGCAGTGGTTGGGGTAGGCGGTGTAAGGGGCTGGCCGCAAGCGGAACAGAACCGTGCCCCTGCCTCCATCGTTTGACCACACTTCCCGCACCGTGCCATCATCCACTCCTAAACTTTTGACGCTACGATTATACCGCCTGTTCCGTTCGGGGTGGCTCGGCGGGCGAACGGCGCAGGCGCAGAACCCGCTCACGGAGTACCTCACCGTCGTTGAGCTGGCTGACCACCTCCGCTACCTGTTCAACGAAGTGGTTGTAGCGAGTCTCCCACTCACGCTTCAGATGGCATAGATAGTCGCGCTGGGCATCGCTAATCATCTCGTAGATAGGGCGCTTTTGGAGCATCTCCAGCTGATCTTGGTACCATGCGAGTTCCGTCCCCATTTCGCGCAGGGCTCGCGTGTATTGTAGGTGTGCTGCCCGGCACTGTGCCGTCTTGACACGAGCATCTTCCAGCAAGCGCGGGTCGTGAGCGTTCATCGGTTGGGAGACAGCGGCTTGACTGGGTGCGCTCTCTGAGTGGGGATTCGCTCGCTCGGAAGGGGCGCTAAAGTTCTCTGAGCGGGCATCCACCTCCGTCGGCGTGGACTGCGATTGTTGCCACTCCCTCAGGTACTGTTGATACTGAGCGTGGGCGTATTGGCGTCGGGCGTTATAGTCGGCTTTATGCTGTTGTTTGGCATGGCTGAGGAGCTTATCAATCTGGGCTTGAACCGCATGCGCGCGCCCTATCAGAAATCCTTCCACGATTGCCACCAGCCAGAGCGGGAGCAGGAGCATCGCGACCACCATCATGAGCATAGCGGGCACCAGCTGGGCAGGGCGTGCCGTGAGCCAGCCCCCCGCGATGACACCCGGAATAATGATTCCCAAGAGTAAGAGGATGCTGGCGCCGAGGGCGATACTCCACGCCTCGCGCTTCGCTTTTGGCTCATCCCACCGGAACTTGTGGTACAGCTCCGCAATCACTGCTGAGGTGCCCCATAGCCCACGCATCCAGAGTACCCCTGCTGAGACGCCTCCCAGCGATGCCAGCCAGAAGCCCGGTTGGTTCAGTGCCTCCACCGAAAGGTTGCCTGTTAGCACAAACCAGATGAGCGCTCCCAAACCTAACCCTGCGCTTATCGTGAGTGCCCAGAGTAGGATTGGATGGAATAGGTTTGTTCGGAAGACGGGTAGGTTCTGCTCATAGGCGATGTGCGCTGCGGTCGGTTCCTCTGTCGGTTCCAGCAGGTCGGGGGCAGTTTGGGCGAGATACTCATCGAAGGTGGATGGGCGGAGGGGCTGCCACAGGTCGCGTTCCACTTGCCAGAGTAGACGGTCGTCATCAGATTGGTGGGGGCTTGAGGCGTTGGATGTCGGTAATGGCGTCGACTGAGCCTGCAAGGCTGGAGAGTTTGCCGGTGTAGTGGAGTCGGTTTCTGGGCGGCTTGGATGATGGAGAGTGCCGTTGGAGCCGTTTAGCAGGTTGAAGAGCTGGGAGTCTTCCTCAAAAAGCCCTATATCGTCCTCATAGCCTACGATTGGACTGATTCGGGGGTCAATCCCGATGCGGGCGCGGGCGACGAACGCCTCCTCAGTGGCGCGCCGTTTCTGCTCAGAAAGTTCACGGAGGTAGGGACGCCACTGTTCGTGAGTGGCACGTATTGTGTCCATGACTTGGGCGCGTTGCTCGTCCACAGCGCGGTTATATTCCAGGTCTTCGGCGCGCTGGCGGGCGTATTGCTCCAGCGCTTCCGTTCGGGCTTGCACATAGTTTTGGTAAGCTCGGCGCAGCTCCTCGTAGCGAATGCGCAGGAGCTCCGCCTTGGGCTTGTGGACATATGCCACCAGCTCGTAGAACTCCTTCCACTCGCTTTCCTCAAACGGCACATCATGAAACGGAGGCAGGCTGAGCGCGTCGCTCACGCTCATCGCACTGGCATGGTTAGACTGATTCATACTTGCCCCTCTTGCATAGTATACTCTACAATTTCAAAAATTATCCCGTCGGGCACTCGCACTGCGCTGAATTATCGACCGCTGTACGGGGACAGCTTTCAGTCGGGGTATATTTGATTCTTTGGTGAGGGGATTAGATGAAACTCTTTAAAACCATCCCTGTCTAAATAAGTACGGTAATCTATACGCTTGGAAGGAGGATTATACGATGCACAGACGGACTTTTAGTGGTTGGGTTGGTAGTACTTTTTTCGTCGTTTTGACCAGCATCTCTATCGCCTCGGCTCAAAGGCTCTATTGGCTCGGAAATCTTGGCGAAGGCACATTTGCCTATGGCACAGGAGTCTCTGCAGATGGTAGGGTCGTGGTCGGCTACTCTGCAACAGATGACACGCTGGATAGTCGTGCCTTTTACTGGACTCGTGCAACAGGGATGACCCAACTGGAGTTTTCTGCTGGCGACCGAATGAGTCGTGCGCAAGGGGTCTCGGCAGACGGAACGGTCGTTGTGGGGTATCGGGTGAATGCTCAGGGGCGTCTCATTCCAGTACGCTGGGTCGATGGTGCGCTGGAGAATCTCCCTCTGCCCACTCAAGGGGTCTGGGGTTATGCGAACAAGGTTTCGGGCGATGGGCAGACCATCGTCGGACGCTACTCGCTCGGAGCCGGGCGTCTACGCGGGTTTTTCCACTCTTCGAGCACAGGCTCTGTCGGTTTGGCAGGACTCAGTCCCACTGATAGAAGCGAAGCGCTGAGTGTTTCCTACGATGGTTCGGTCATCGTGGGCTACTCAGAGAGCGTCTCTGATGAAGCAAGGGCGGTCATCTGGAACCGATCAGGAGACATCCAAGACATTTCTGGAGGACGTCTGAGCCGCGCCTATGCCGTCACGACCGACGGCACGGTGGTGGTAGGCACTCACGATACGAACACTCAGACACTGGCTTTCCGTTGGACGGCGAGCGGCGGGTTCGAATCGTTAGGTGCTTTTGAAACCGCCAGCCTGACCTATGCATTGGCAGTTGCCGATGGAGGTAGTGTGATTGTGGGCGAGGCTCTGCTGGACACGGGCGACCGAGTTGCCGTGCGCTGGATAGAAAACATCGGGTGGCAAGACCTCAACCTTATCTACGAGAGCTTGCTGGCGCCGGAGACGGTGTTGCTCAGTGCCACTGACATCAGCCCCGACGGACGCTACATAGTGGGGTTCGGCTATAACTCGCTCACCGATCGCGCAGAAGCGTGGCTGTTGGATACCGTGCCGGAGCCGACCTCGCTGATGGTCTTAGCCTTTGGACTCGTCGCAAGCCTAAAACGGCGGCGTCGGTAAACCTTCGGAGGGGGCACAGAAGTGTGCCCCTTCTCTCCAATTCAAGTGTGTTAACAAACTAACTTCATCATTCGGTAGAGTGCAAAGTAGTGTCGCTCGGACAACTTCGGGGTATACTAGCTTGCGATACGGTATCGGGAGGCGGACAACTACATGCTCCCAAAACGACTAAAAAAGGAACCACTTATTGAAGTTATTTGGCAAGTGCAGTTCGAGGATGGGCAGTTAGTGAGTGATGTCCTGCCTGGTGTGCTTTATTCAGAGTTGCGGGCGAAATACCCCGCGCTGAAATGGCATCGCTTGCCAACGGCACAGATACCTTCTGAAATTGCCCAGATAGAGCCGAGCTTGCGTTTTGCACCGAAGGGATTAATGGAGGAACCCGGAGGTTCCTTTGTCTGGCAAGTTGGCGAAAGAGTCATCACTTTGAACTGCCGGAAACCGTATGTAGGCTGGACACGCTTCAAGAACACTGTGTCGGAGCTAGTACACATCCTCATCAAGAGCCGTCTCATTCCGGTGCCTCATTATCATTCGTTACGGTATATAGACTTTCTAAGTAGCGAGTTCTCCGTGGGATTGTCGGCACTCCAATTGAAGGTAGAGTTAGGCAGTGCCGTCCTGACCGAGCGTGTGCAAATGCGATTGGAGATACTGGAACAGCAGTGCGTTCATGTGCTCCAAGTGGCGACTCCGACGGAGGTGACCTCTGCCGAGGTCAAATCGACCGGCACTGTCATCGATATAGAAACTCTGCCAGCTGAACCGCCAAACAGTTGGGACGCTCTACTTGAACAGTTGGATATGCTCCACTTACATTCTAAGAATCTGTTCTTTCACCAGATTCTCAAAGACGAAACCATACAGAAATTGGAGCCGGAGTATTGACGATGGGGGCTTACTCACCGTACTATGAACAGTCTTTGCGGAGCCGATGGGTCTCCGTTTCGCTCCATCCACTTCCCAGTGCTTCCACGCACCAGTCAGTCGTGTTATCGCACAATCGCTATACTGGCTACCGGTCAGGCAACGCTCTCACCACCTCGCGGGTTAAAGAGATGCTCCCCTTCTATCAGCCTCGTACAGAGCTGGGGAGAAGATTGCTGGAGTTGCGTCGTGCCTATATAAGCAAGGGTGGACGCCTCCTATCGGTGGATGAGGTGGAAGAAGAGGTGCATTCACGGCGAGGTGGCGCTGAAGATGCCTAAGCGCACTTACATCGATACCAGTGTGCTCATCACCGCGTTTCGGGGCTTTAGTGAAATGGCAGAGCGTGCCTACAGGGTTTTGGACGACCCCCAGCGACGATTGGTTGTCAGCGAGGCTGTGCGTCTGGAGGTGTTGCCCAAAGCCGTCTACAACGGGCACAGCGAAGAAGTGGAGTTTTATCAGAGTGTGTTCAACGATAGTCGTACTGAAATTCTCGACTGGAACCTTGAAGTGTTGAAAGAGGCATATAGCCTCGCTAAGGAGTATGGAATCAGCGCCATGGATGCTATCCATATAGCCCATGCCATTGCAGCAGGTGTGGACGAGTTTGTGACTTGCGAAAAAAATACGAAGCCCCTCTTCCGTGTCCGCGAGATTCAAACACGCTCGCTCAGAGATGAGGGGGTATAGAGGGCGGTGGTGAGCGGGGTTCACCCCATCCAGCCCATATAAAAAGAAGTTCCCCCTCGGCTTGTGGCGAGGGGGCTTGGAAAGCGGGTTTGCAAGATTGTGTAGTACCTCAAGGAGTGATGGACGCAGAGTTCGCCGTGACATAGCGTACCTCGTAGCCCACAGGCAGAGGCTGGAGGTTGCCAGCGATGTAGCTCTGCAAGTTCGCCTGCGAGGCATTACTGGACACATACGCACGCACACTGACCGTCACTGGCAGACCGCGCTGGATGTCCCACGCTGCACTGTTCCACGAACTGAGGTTAGAGAAGCTGGGGGTCGTAATCTGAGTCTGGTTGCCGAGCCAGCTTACCGAGTAGAACATGTTCCAGCGTGCATTCTGGTCTTCGCCACGGACAGTCACCAGATACCCGCGAACTGGGGCTGCGCCTGAGTAGCCGAAGTTGTTCACCGTGAAGACCACAGGACCCGAACTGTTGACCGAGAACGAGGGACTATTGTACGGGGCTAAGAGGTTGAACGAGAGTGTGGGTGGCAAGCTTCCCAAGACAGCCAATCCACCCCGTTCGGAGGTGGTGGTCACCACGGCGCGGATACGGTCAGACGATTGAAGCACCCCACTGGGCGGTATCGGATAGCGCACTGCGAGCGTTGTATCGCCCGGAAGTGAAGCCCCCACACCGACGACCGAGTCCTGCAACAGGATTTGCACGGTCGCCTGCTCCAGTGCGGTGCTATCCAGCCCGTTGAGCGTGAGTGTGCCCGCGCTGACATCCACTACACGGACATTGTTCGTGTTGTCCGCCAAGTCAAAGTTGATGGTGTAGGCGCTGTTGGTGTTGAAAGCGCGGTTGCGTTCCAGCCAGAGTTTATTAGGAGTCTCTCCTGCGAGGCGCACCCCTATCACATCGTAGGTGCCGCGTGCAACAGTCAGAGTGCCCGTGCCCGTAATGGTTCCCGAAGTGTTGCCGATTCCGACCAGCGCTCCGCTGAAACTGGTCATCCCCTGCAGGGTGATGTTCACATTGACCGTGTCCCCGCTGGCAGTGGACGCACAGTTGGCAACGATTTGCGGCAGTTCGGAG
>JBDNDR010000013.1:0-14339 GCA_046718995.1 Fimbriimonadales bacterium | reverse complement strand
GAAGTCCGAGCAGTTTGGCGCCCTCGCGCGTGCCTTGTACCACCGCACATGCCGTCCAGTCCCGATAGCGCGCCCAATCCACCCCTGCGCACACCGCACCCTCCACCGCCAAATCCAGCAGGAGCGCCCGGTCTACCCAGTCGGTTTGGAACACTTGCCCCTCCGGGTCTACAAACTCCGCACCATACTCTATCTGGAACTGTCGGGGCGTCATCAGGCTCGCCTGCATCTGGAGCAGGGAGGGCGACAGGAGCGGATTGTGCCACGAGGGACTACGCAGGCTCCACACGCGCCCCTCGTCCGTTTGACCCTGCAGGTACAGCTGGTAAAAATAGTTGCGCCCGCGCGGGGTGGATACCAACGCGATACGCCCGCCCGTATCGCTGACCATCGGCATCAGCACCTCCCGAAAGACCGTCTCGGGCACATAGGCGGCTTCATCCACAATCAGCAGGTGCGCCTTGCGTCCCCGCAGATAGACCCCCTTGCGCGCGATGGAACGCGCATACAGCCTCGACCCATCCAGAGCCAAGCTGGGGCTGGGCGTCCGACGCACCTTCGGCACCTGCCCTATCTGGCGCAGAAACTGGAGCGCGCGCTCAAACGGCAACAGCGCCTGCTCTAACGACGGCGCCACAATCAACACCACCCGATTCGGCTGGCTCAGGAGGGTACGCACGCACTCCACGGCTACCACCTCCGTCTTGCCCCAGCGCCGTCCGCACGCCAAGACGCGCAGGGGAGCGGACGCCTCTAAGAACGCACGCTGACCCGGATGGGGATACCAACCCGCTATCATCCTCACTCACCACACAATAGCACCGCAAAACGCTGGGTTGGCAACCTCAGCAGGGATTCACGCACCGATACCGAAAGCCTCCCACCCAGGAGACAAACACCATGAGTGCAATTGAGGGCACAGGACCGTTAGCACGACTGATTTTCAAACGCGAAGGACGCACCAAACGCATCTCCAGCTGGGACAAGACTGGGGCGAACCGCGACTTTCTAACAATCCCGCAGGGTGAAACTGCCACCTTAGCCGAGATTGAAGGCGCGGGTTGTATCCGCCACATCTGGTTCACCGTCGGCTGCCGCGACCCGCTCTACCTACGCAAGGTGGTGCTGAAAATGTTTTGGGACGGCGAGACCGAACCGAGCGTGCTCACGCCCCTGGGCGACTTCTTCGGGCTGGGGCATGGCATCGCACGCTCCTACCAATCCATGCCGTTCAACACGGTGACCCACGAGAACAACGAGGGCAACTATGGCGGTGGGGTAGCGCTCAACTGCTACTTCGCTATGCCGTTCAGTCAAGGCGCCCGCATCGAAATAGTCAACGAATGCGACACCGAAATCGGCTCGTTCTACTACTATGTGGATTACGAACAATACGACCAGCCGTTGCCTGACCAGGTGCTTCGGTTCCACGCACACTACCGTCAGGAATACCACACCACAGGCACCCAGGGCAACCTGTTTGAACAACGCAAAAACTATTGGGAACTGCTGGGCACACCCAACCTCAGCGACGAGGAGAACTACCTCATTCTGGACGCGGAAGGCTCAGGGCACTATGTGGGCTGTGTGCTCTCGGTGGATAATATCGACCCGCTCCCAGTCATCCGAAAACTCGGCTCCAACGAACAGGTGCTCAAGGAATACACATGGTGGGGCGAAGGGGACGATATGGTCTTCATCGATGGCGAACCGTGGCCGCCCTCTCTACACGGCACTGGCTCGGAAGACTATCTCACCCAAGCGTGGGGCATGCACCCGAAAGCCTATCTCTACGCGGGAACTTCCATCCCCGAGCATGACCCGAAATTCCCCGACCGCCACCAGTGCACATCCTACCGATTCCATGTGGAAGACCCCATCCTGTTCAGCAAGTCCATTCGCATCAGCATCGAGCACGGGCACGCGAACCTTCAGGAGAATGACTATTCCAGCGTGGCATATTGGTATCAGACGGAGCCTCATAAGCCGTTGGAGCCGTTGCCCCCTGTCGCTGAGCGCATCCCGCGCAACAAACGCTCCTCAGGATGAGTTCGCTCTGGCTCTTTCCGATTGCGGTGGGGGCAGGTGCGTTCGGCTCCATGTTGGGGCTGGGCGGGGGCATCATTTTGGTGCCCGCCCTCACCCTGCTGATGGAGCTGGACATCAAAATCGCCGTCGCCACCAGCTTGGTCGGGGTCGCCGCTACCTCCTGCGCAGGCGTGCAGACCTATCTGCAGTCAGGACTGGTGGATTGGCGGATTGCGGTGCGCCTGCTCATCCCCACCATAGCGGGGGCGATTGCAGGTGGACTGCTCTTGCCTATTCTGGAGCCGCAACTGGTGGCAGGGCTGTTCATTCTGCTCATTTTCTATGTGTTGGGGCAGATGCTCTGGGCGATGCGCCATCCAAGCACCAGCGTACCGCTTCAAGGCGACTGCCGAACCCAATGGAATCCCCGACAGCGCACGGTCGCCGTCGGGCTGAGCTTCTTCGGTGGGATTACCTCTGCCATTCTGGGTGTGGGGGGTGGACTGATTCAGGTGCCCTTGCTCCACGCTATTCTGAAGGCGCCACTCCGATGTGCCATCGGCACGAGCACTTTCCTCATCGGCGCCACCGCCTCCACCAGCGCCCTGTTATATCTGGTGCAAGGCAAGCTCCAGCCGGACACTGTCGTGCCTGCGACGCTGGGGGTCTTAGTCGGAGCGCGTTTAGGTGCCAAGTTCGCCCAGCGTGTTCCTGCGACCGCACTGCGACTGCTCTTTCTCGGCGTGATGCTCTACACGGTGGTGCGGCTCTATCTGAAGTGGTTTACTTGAGCGTATCCCACGGGTGAGCATACCCCTATCCCAGCAGGGATAGCCTACGGTTCCGCTCGGCTCTCTAACGGTAGAGGCACCGACACTGCGTCGGTCTCCTCAGCGGGAACGGGCGTCTGGTCGTCTTCTATCTCGCCCTCCATCGCCTGAACCTTCCGAAGCGCTGCGACCGCGACCTCTATCTGGTCATCGGTCGGCTCACGGGTCGTGAGATATTGCGTCCAGAGACCGGGCACCAACAGCACGCGTGTCAGGAACCCCTTCTTGAACATGCCTGCCAGCCGTATCACCTCATAGGTCAGGCTCGCAATCACAGGCAAGAGGGCGATATGCATCGGAATGCGAATGTAGGCGGGTGGACGTCCTAAGAAAGCGAACACGAAAATGCTTAGGATAAGTACCAACAGCACGAAACTGGTTCCACAACGGGGATGAAGTCGGGTTTGTGCGCGCGCCGTCTCGACCGTCACCGGTAGTCCCTCCTCCAGGGCGTTGATGGCTTTGTGTTCGGCACCGTGATACTGGAACACGCGCCGAATGTCGGGGAGCAGACCGATTAGCCCCACATAAGCCAGGAAGATGGCGATACGAAGCCCGCCATCAATCATGTTGCGCTCCACGCTTCCCCAGCCCTCACGCGCCAGCCAGTCGGTCAGTAGGGTGGGGATAACAAAAAACAGCAAGATCCCGATTCCGAACCCCACCACCGCCGAGGCGCCGATGGCAATATCTTGGACGGACTTGGATGGGGGCTTCTGGTTCGGGTCGTTTTGCAGTTGCACTTGGCTGGAGAAGTGGAGCGCCCGAATGCCGAGGGCGAGCGCGTCAATCAGCATCAGCACTCCACGAAGAAGCGGTTTATTGAGGAACTGGAGTTTCCCGACAATCGTTTTACTGATGGGTTCCGCGTGGACAATCAGCGAACCGTCGGGGGCGCGGCAGGCAACAGCGAAGTTTTGGGGGCTGCGCATCATCACGCCTTCAATGACCGCCTGCCCCCCATAGCGCCAGTAGCGTTTCTCGGTTTGGCTCATCGCTGATAGTTTTGATACTTGCGCTTGAACCGCTCCACGCGCCCCTCGGTGTCCACCACGCGCCGAGAGCCTTCACCTGTGAACACAGGATGGCACGCCGCGCAGATTTCCACCCGAATCTCGGGCTTGGTGGAAAGCGTTTCAAAGCGGTTGCCACAAGCGCAGTACGCCGTCGCAACAATATAGTTGGGATGGATACCCTGCTTCATCGTTTCAGACCTCCGTATCGGGTAAATTATACCTGCTGACGCCGAAAATCTGGGTGGGGCTGATGAAGCGCAACTATCCTGCATGGCTGTTGGGGCTTATTCTGCTGGCTGGGTGTGGAGGTACCGGCACTGAAACTGCCAGCGAGCCACTTTGCTCTCCCGATACTTTCACACCTAACTATGTGCGCCAGTTGGAGCGCCTGCTGTACTGGGAACGGTTCCCCTTGAGGGTCTACTTTGTGCGCGATGCGAACTACTCGCCGTTTTGGGAGAGCATCGCGCTGGAAGGGTTCAATCAGTGGGTGGAAGCCACAGGCAACAAAGTTCAGTATCAAGTGGTCACCCAGCGCGAGGGCGCCCAGATTGTCGTCAAGTTTGACCCCACAACCCGCAACGGACTGACGACTTACACCTACTACCCCAGCACGGGGCGTTTGGTGGAAGCAGAGGTCTCCATCGGCACGCAAGGTAATCGCGCAGTGGATATTCGGAGCGTTTCTGCCCACGAGTTTGGGCACGCGCTGGGTATTGGCGGACACAGTCCCTTCGCCGAGGATATGATGTATGCCACCTTCGTGAGCAATATCCCTCTGCTCATCCAAGCACGTGACCTCAACACGCTCAAAGTGGCTTACTGTGATCTGTTTCTCGGTCGTTCGCGTTCGGTGCCGCCAGATGAGGAACCCACCGTTCAGTGGACAATTTCGTGTTGTTGTTCTGAAAAATAGCAGGATTCTTGGGTGAGCTGGGGAACCTATATCCTACCGAATCGGTCAAATTCGGGTATAATAGTAGAAGCCTTTGCGGCAGGCTACTTACACACTCATAAGGAGGTTATGACTATGCGTAGACGGAAGGGTTTTACCCTGATTGAGCTATTGGTCGTTATCGCGATCATCGCCATCTTAGCGGCGATTCTATTCCCTGTGTTTGCTCAGGCGCGCGAACAAGCACGTAAGACAAACTGTCTTAGCAACATGAAGCAGCTTATGACTGCGTTCCAGATGTACAACACCGATTACACGCAAATGCCTTACTGGCTCTGGTACAATCGTGGAGACGGCATCTGGATTAACTGGATGGAGATGATCAATCCTTACATCAAAAACCAAAACATCTTTCTCTGTCCCAGTGCCCCAACCAATAAAGAGGCTTACACTACGGGGTGTACTGGCGCTCCTACAAAAGTTGTATCATCCTATGTCTGGGTTCCTTGGGCTTACTTCGACTACTGGAACTGGTTCAACCTAGCGATTATGTTTGCTGGTTTCCCATCACCCTGTAAAAGCACCGATCCAAGCAGTCCATGTGCTAATAACTGTCCCGCCAATCGACCTTGGAGTGCATGCGTCTCTATGGATCAGGTTGCTAAGCCTGCACAATCAGCTCTCTTGATAGAGGGTTACTTCGTTAGCTACTTCACGCCACTGGCAGAGCAGACAACCCGATTTGGTAGTTCCTGTACAACGGGTTTCCACTACGATGAAAATGTAACTTCGATCCACAGGCACCGCAATGGTATGAATGTGGGGTTCGTCGATGGGCATGCCCGATGGTTATCTGCACGCCAGTTCCACCGAGACAACAGCGATCAGTATAACTATGGCGGCACACTTTACCCGTTGTCCAAGTACATGCAAGTGCAGAGTACCAACTGAGCGAAGTGAGGATAAAGCCATGATAAACAGACTCTTCTGTACCGTAGCTGCAATTGCTGTACTGGCTATTAGCTTGGTAGGATGCGGGCCTAAGGAGGATACTTCCTACGAAACACAACAGGCACCTGCCACTACCTCTGAAGGGCAACAACCGCAACAGAGCGTGCCTACTTCACCGGGTGAGCTGCCACCACCACCGCGCTAATTCAATCATAAGCCGTTCTGCTGGAGCGAAGGGAGCCATATGGTTCCCTTCGCTACTATGTTTAAGGATGCAAGAGGAATGGTATCAACCACAATATCAATCCTGAGCAACACCGCCCTCACAACCCGGACAAGCTGGGCAGGCAGGACAAATGATGCAACCAACCTACTAATTGGTGCTTGCAACCCTTGAAATTGCCTATAACCGATTAGGTATTATTCCCACCGTGCAGAGCACTGCACAAACTACTTTACGAGGAGGTCTAACATGAAGAAGTGGATGCTGTTCGGTCTTTCGCTGATCGCAGTGAGCGCGATGCTCACCCTGAGCGCGTGCGGTGGTCAGCAGGAGTCGACGGAGGGCGGCGCACCCGCAACCACCACGGAGGGAGGCGAGACAGCAGCCCCCGCCCCGTCGGGCGAAGCCACAGCGCCCCCCGCAGCCCCCGCAGGGGAACAGGGCGGTGGAGCCACTGGCGGCGGTCAGTAAGCCTAACTCTGTCTAAGCAGTACCGGGGGCTGTCGGTAGATAGCCCCCTTTTGTTTTTTCCAAATCTGGAGTATAATGAGTGTGGGGTTCGCTATGTCCCGTGCCAAAGGGTTTACACTGATTGAGCTTCTGGTCGTTATCGCCATTATTGCCCTCTTAGCGGCGATTCTGTTCCCTGTGTTCGCCCAGGCACGCGAAAAAGCGCGTCAAACGACCTGCACCAATCAACTCAAGCAACTCACGACCGCCTACCTGCTCTATATCCAAGATTATAATGAGACTTTGCCCTTCGGGTTCCCGTTCGTGTCTGGGATGGGGTGGCTTTCGGGCATCTTTGTGGATAGCCCGCCCGAATGGCGTTTAGACCCCGCAAGCCAGCCCGACTTAGTCAATGCGTGGCGTCCCGTGTGGGTGAACGCACTTCAGCCCTACACCAAGAACAGCCAAATCCTGCGCTGTCCTTCGGGCACGACCCAACGCCTCATCGGGGATGCTACGCCCGGACGCCCCACCCCGAATGAGGTCTCCTACACCTACAACGCACTTCTGCACACCTATCCGCTCGCCCAAGTCATACATCCCGCCCATGTGCCCGTGTTCTGGGAAGGAATGGGCAAAGTGGCGCTGCTTGGGCTGGCAATCGGGAACCCAAGCATGAACTGCACCAACCCGAACCTCCCATGCCGATATAACGGTTGCCCGCGCGACGGTTCCGACGCCTACCCTCAGGGCACCTCATTCCGCCCACGAGGCACGATGTGGGTTCACTCTAACGGTGCAATGTTCGCCTTCGTGGATGGGCATGTGAAGTGGCGCAGACTGGGCGCGAACCCAGCCACCGACTACCGTATAGACCCCTTCACCTCCTACGATTCGCGGGGTATCCCGACCAGCTTCTGGGCGAACCGAGAGGGCTGTCGGCATGCGTGGCTCTTCCGTCCCGATTTCGACCCTGCGGAGTAGCGCCTGCCTCAATCCAGCCAGTAGGTGCCCTCAAATCGCAGGTTGGCGTCGCCCGTGAGCGCAATCAGCCTCTCCGGCGACCACTGCACCTGCAGGACGCCGCCCTTAGAGTGAACTTCTACCGACTCGCCAGCCCAACCCGCCAGCTGAGCGAGAACGGCAACCGCGCTGGCGCCACTACCACAGCCCAGCGTTTCGCCCACGCCACGCTCCCAAATCCGTACCCGAATGCACTGGGGCGACTCGACCACCGCCCACAACACACTGGTACGCTCGGGGAACAGGGGATGGGTCTCCAAGCGCGCGCTCACTGTGGTAAAAGTTGTGTCATCGGGTAGGCGTTCCACGAACAGCACCGTGTGGGTCGTGCCCGTATTGACCGAACTGATGCGCCACTCACGCTCCGCGATCACAACAGGGTAGTCCTCCAGGCGCTCGCCTTCTATCAGGGCGGGAATGTCGCGCGGGTGGAAGCGGGGCGGCGGAAGCTGAATCTCCACGCGGTGTACCGAGTCGCGCTCCAAGTGCAGTTTCGCAGGCACGAGGTGTCCACCCAGAGTTTCAATCGCAAACTCGGTGGTCTCCACATAGCCCAGTTCATAAGCGAGGCGGGCAGTACAGCGCAAGCCGTTGCCACAGAAGTCCTCGGTGCCATCGGGATTGAACATGCGCATCCGTACAGGGGCTTTCATCCCTCGCCCCAGCACCAGCAATCCATCCGAGCCGATACCGTAAGGGCGTTGACAGAGAATCGGGGCTAACTCGCTCAGAGAGTGGGGGACACCTGCCAGCGCCGTTTCCTGCACCAGCACGAAATCGTTTCCGGTGCCCTCCACCTTGTAAAACGGTAAGGCGACTGCGTTCACTTCGCTCTCATCGCCTCCCGTACTTCACGCTCAAACTCTTGGAGGGAGCGCTTCCCTGACCATGCCTTCAGACGCTTGCCCGACTTAGAGTAGATGTAGGTTCGGGGCACCTCCCCACGCCACGGGCGGTCGAAGCGGTCAGCGAACTGATTGGGGTCTTGATAGAGAATCAGCACAGGGAAGTTGATTTTGTACTGGCGTACCACAGGAGGCACCACACGGTCGGCGTCCTCTGGGTCGTCCAGCGAGACCGCCAGAATCTCCAGCCCTTGCTTGCGGTACTTATTATACAGGCGCACCATATCGGGCATCTCTTCGCGACAGGGGTCGCACCAAGTCGCCCAGAGGTTCACAATCACCACTTTACCTTTCAGACGCTGAATACGCCGCTCCAAATCTTGCGCGTTGGTGCGGGGGAGTGTGGAGTCGGCAATCAGCGCGGTGGTCAAACCTACCAAAACCAGCCCTAAGAACATGCGTGTCCAACCCATCGTCATTCTCACCTGAGCATACTATACCCTGCGAATCTCGTAGGTATAATCCCAGTGAGCGAATCATGGGTCATCACGCAACCAGCCTCACTGAAAGCATCCTATTGGTCATCGGGGTCAGCATTGTGGTCGTGGCGTTGTTCCAACGACTGCGTGTGCCCGCGATTGTGGGGTTCATTCTCACAGGGGCGCTTATCGGTCCGTTCGGCTTTCGACTGATAGGAGAAGCCGAAGCCATCCAGCTCTTGGCAGATGTGGGGCTTGTGTTGCTTTTGTTCTCACTGGGAGTGGAGTTCTCTATTGATAAGCTCATCCAGATGCGCCACTATGTGCTTAGAGCTGGCGTCGCTCAGGTGGTGCTCACGGTGGCACTTAGCGCGGTCGGTTCGGCACTGCTCGGCTACAGCCTCGTGCAGGCACTCACGCTGGGGCTAATTATCAGTCTCAGCAGTACAGCAGTAGGGGTCAAGCTCCTCAAAGGGCGCGCCGAGCTGGATAGCACGCATGGACGCTTCGCGGTCGGAATCTTGCTCTTTCAGGATGTGATGGCACCGATTTTCATGGCACTTCTGCCGGTGCTGATGCGTCTGGAGACGGAAGGCGCCTCCGTTCTGTTTGTCAAAGTGCCCTTGACCGTGTTGGGTGTGTTGGTGGTCTACTTTTTGGCACGCGCGGTGATTCCGACCCTCCTGCGGTGGATGATGGCGTCCGACACACGCGAGGTGCCAGTGCTGGGGTCTATCTTTATCGCTCTGTTGATGAGCTACATCACTCAAAATCTGGGGCTATCGCCTGCGCTGGGTGCGTTCGTGGCGGGTGTGATTATCTCTGAGACTCCCTACAGCCACCAGATTACTGCCAACATCGTGCCGTTCCGCGACAGCTTCTTGGCGCTCTTTTTCATCTCGGTCGGCATGCTTATCAATCTGCCCTATGTGCAGGCGAACTGGTTCAGTGTGCTGGGCTGGACGCTGATGGTGATGACCTTCAAAACGCTGATTGTGCTCGGCACGGCGTTCGCCATTCGGCGTCCGTTTCGGGTGGGACTGCTTGGGGGCGTGGTCTTGGCAAATATTGGCGAGTTCTCGTTCGTGTTGATGAGCCAGGCGCGCACCCTGAAAATCCTGCCCGAAGATTTGCTCAACGGCTTGATAGCGGGCACATCGCTCAGCATCCTGCTCACGCCCCTCCTGCTGGCAGGGAGTTATCAGCTCCTGCTGCGCATCGCAGGGCGTCCCACCCTCATCCAGCGCCGACAGGGCATACCGAACTCCAACCTAAAAGACCACATCATTATCGTCGGATTCGGTCTAAATGGGCGCAACCTCGCCAACCTCCTCAAGGAGATTGATGTGCCCTTCGTCGTGGTGGAGTTGAACGGGGCACTGGTGCGTGAGGCGCAGAAGATGAAAATCCCCGTGGTCTACGGCGATGCCGCACAGCCCGAAGTGTTGGAAGCGGCAGGCATCAAGCACGCGCGCACAGTCGTCTTCGCTATGTCAGACCCGATTAGCACGCGCTATGCCGTACGCACTGCCCGCGAACTGAACCCCACCGTTTACATCATCGCCCGTACCCGCTATGTCTCCGAAATCGAGCCACTCTATTCCGCAGGGGCGACCGATGTCATCCCTGAGGAGTTTGAGACCTTTATTGAGATTGCGGGACGCGTCATGCGACTGCTGGGCGTAGAGAACGAGAAACGTCTGGGTCTGATGAACCAGTGCCGTGCCCGCCATTACCAACTGCTTCAAGAAACCAAAGAGGGCATCTACACCAATTAGGTGCCAGTGGCGACCCTATCTCACTGCTTCGGTATCGCCAGCAACAGGTACAATTCTCGGCGATGGACACCACACGCTCACCCGAAGTATGGCGCGAGATGGGACTTACAGATGACGAATACGCCCGCATTCTGAACCTCCTCCAACGCGAACCGACCGACACCGAGCTGGGAATGTTCGCCGTGATGTGGTCCGAACACTGTGGGTACAAGTACTCTCGCCCCGTGTTGCGGCTGTTCCAACGCTATCGCGAAGCGCTGGAAGCCGGTGGATTCGAAAACGCAGGAGTCGTTCCGTTAGATGACCAGTTTGGGGTTGTGATGAAGGTAGAGAGCCACAATCACCCCTCTGCCGTAGAGCCGTTTCAGGGCGCAGCAACTGGCGTGGGGGGTATCATCCGCGACATCTTCACGATGGGCGCCCGCCCAATCGCAATTCTGGACTCGCTTCGGTTCGGTTCACTCGCCGAACCGCGCAACCGGTACCTGCTGGAGCATGTGGTGGACGGCATCGCCCACTATGGCAACTGTATCGGTGTGCCGACCGTTGCGGGCGAGGTCTACTTCCATCCCTGCTATTCGGGCAACCCGCTCGTCAACGCGATGGCGGTTGGGGTCGTGCCGTTGAATCGGATTATGAAGGCGCGTGCCGATGTGCCCGGCAGTGCCGTGATGTATGTCGGCTCCAGCACGGGGCGCGATGGTATCCACGGCGCCACCTTCGCCAGTGAGACGCTCGGCGAAGACCAAGAGCAGAAACGCCCGAATGTGCAAATCGGCGACCCCTTTATGGAGAAACTCCTCATCGAAGCCACGCTTGAGGCGATAGAGACGGGCGCGATTCTGGGCATGCAAGACATGGGCGCGGCGGGGTTAACCTGCACAACCTGCGAGCCAACCTCCAAATCGGGCACAGGGGTGGAGATTGAGCTGAGCCTCGTGCCCACCCGCGAACCGAATATGACCCCCTACGAAATCATGCTCTCCGAATCGCAGGAACGGATGCTGTTTTATGTTCAGGAAGGACGCGAGGAAGAGGTCGCTCAGGTGTTCCACAAGTGGGGGCTGAACGCTGTCGTGATTGGGCGCGTTATCCCAGAGCCGATTCTGCGTGTCCGCCATCATGGGGAGGTGGTCGCCGAAATCCCTCCCGACTTCCTGACCAAAGAGTGCCCAGTTTACTACTTAGAGACCGCCGAGCCAGAATATCTCCACCGTGCCCAGCAACTCGACCTACACGCGGTACCAGAGCCGAGCGACTGGGCAGAGAGCCTACTGACCCTGCTCGCCTCGCCTAACATCGCCAGCAAACGCTGGGTCTATGAGCAGTACGACTGGCTGGTGGGCACACAGACTGTGATTGCGCCCGGCAAAGGCGATGCGGCGGTGCTCCGAATTCGTGGCAGTGAGCGTGCCATCGCAGTCAAGATTGATGGCAACAGCCGCTACTGTTATCTCCATCCCTATCGTGGGGGGCTGATTGCCGTTGCGGAGGCCGCGCGCAATGTGGCTTGTACGGGAGCGATGCCCCGCGCCATCACCGACTGTCTCAACTTCGGCAATCCCCAACGCCCCGAGATTTTCTACCAGTTTGAGCAGTGCGTGAAAGGGCTTGCAGACGCTAGCGAGTTCTTCGGCACGCCTGTCATCTCGGGCAATGTGAGCTTCTATAACGAGAGCGAGCGCGGTGCGGTCTATCCCACACCCACTATCGGGATGCTCGGAATCTTGGAGCGTGCCGAGTATGCCGTTGGGGCAGGCTTCCGACACGAGGGCGACCTGATCCTGCTCATCCAGCCACGCGGGTTCGAGGAGCCTCTGCAAGGGCTGGGAGCCAGCGAGTATCTGGCGGTTGTACACGGCTTAGAGCGTGGCACTCCCGCCGAAATCCATCTGGAGCAAGAGCGTAATCTGCACCATCTGCTGGTCAAGCTCGCCCAGATGCGCCTCATCCAGTCTGCCCACGACCTGAGCGATGGCGGGTTCGCCGTCGCCCTTGCCGAATCGGCACTGATGGGTGCGATAGGTGCCCGTGTGGAGTTGGTGCCCTCGGCGTTTGGCTGGTGTTCGCGTACCGATGCCCAGCTGTTCGGTGAAGCGCAAACCCGTGTGCTCCTCTCGGCGCGCCGCGAGCATGCGCCGACGATAGAAGCGTTAGCCCATGAGCACGGACTGGCTTGCCACACGCTGGGAACAGTCGGCGGCGACCAGCTGGAAATCGGGGGAATCGTCAGCCTCCCGCTGGAGACCTTGCGCCAAGCCTACGAAGGGACAGTGCGAATATAAACCCCTAACGCCATGCTAAGCTGGGATGCTCATCGCTACGAAGCACCGGGTTGTCGCCACAGCCCAATCAGATAAAAGGAGCCGGTGATAAGCACTAAATCGTCGGGCTGGGCACGCTCCAGAGCAGTCTCAAACGCAGAGTGCGGGTCAGGACATACAGAGGTCGCCGTGTCGGGACTCAGCTGGTTCGCTATCTGCTGGAGCATCTCTGGCTTGTAGGCACGCATGTTGGGGATTTGGGTGAATATCACTTCCGAAGCGTGCCTCAGTAGAGGCTCCAACACGGGTGCAGGCTCATGGGGTTGCAACATTCCAAACACCAGCACGAGATGCCGATACTGGAAGAGATTGGGGAGGCTCTTGGCAAGCGCTTGGGCGGCGTCGGGGTTATGTGCGCCGTCTAACACCACCGTCGGCTGTTGATGTACCACCTGAAGCCGTCCCGGCAGTTGGGTGTTCGCCACACCCTGAACGATGGCAGAATCGGGGATGTGATACCCACGCTCGCGTAGGCGCAATACCGCTCCGACTGCACAGGCTGTGTTGTGGCGCTGGTAATTGCCCAGCAGGGTAGGTTCCAAATGCAGGCACCAGTCGCCGTAGACCACTCGGAGCGCCGAGTCGCGTGGGGAGTCAATCGGTTCATAGCGGAGGACGGGAGCCATACCCTCACAGCCCTCTGGCTGAACGCGGAGCAGGGATGCCCCACGCCGCTCAGCCACTTGGGCAATCATCGCATCGGCATCGGGATGGAGGGCACCACTCACTACGGGGCGTCCCGGCTTGATGATTCCTGCCTTCTCGTAGGCGATGTCGCGATGGGTGGGACCGAGGCGGTCGGTGTGGTCTAAGCCGATGCTCACAATCACGCTGACCTCCGGCACGATTACATTCGTGGCGTCCAACCGTCCCCCAAGCCCCACCTCCATCACGGCGATGTCCATCCCCTGCGTAGCGAACGCCCAGAACGCCAACGCCGTCTTCAGCTCGAACTCGGTGACCTGACCGAACTCGGTGTCGCGCAGACGCTCAATATGGGGTCGGCAGACCCGAACGCCCTCTTCCAACAGCTCATAGGAGATGGGCACTCCGTCCATCTGGATTCGCTCGCAGAAGTCAAACACATAGGGCGAGAAGTAAGACCCAACCCGGTAGCCTGCATGCTTGAGGATAGAGGCAATCAGCGCAGTGGTGGAGCCTTTACCGTTCGTACCGGTCACATGCACCATCGGTACTCGGTCGTGGAGATTGCCCAAGCGTTGGAGGAGCGCCTCCATTCGGGCATTCCCTAATCGCCAGCCGTAGAGATTCAGGCTCTGAATGTAGTCAACGGCAGTCATTCGGGGGCAATTATATCACCCCAGCACCCGTTCCACATAACGCTGAGTCTCTGGAAAAGGGGGGATGCCACCGTAGCGGCGCACATTGCCCGGACCGGCGTTATATGCCGCCAACGCCAGTCGGAGGTCGCCGAACTGGTCTATCATATGGCGCAGGTAGCGCACCCCACCCTCGATGTTCTGAGCGGGGTCAAAC
>JBDNDR010000129.1:0-6174 GCA_046718995.1 Fimbriimonadales bacterium | reverse complement strand
TCGAAACGACGCAGAAACCCCTGCCCTGCGCCGATTGCCAACAACGCCACCAAAAGACCCAGTCCGAGTGCGACGATAGCCTAACGATTCGCTCTTTGGCTCTTCGCTCCTGCCGTTTCCAAGATGGCTGGGAGGTTGGGGGTATAATTGGGGCGCGATGAGCCGATTTGCTAAGTTCGCCTGGCTGACCCTGGGCTACAATGTGTTGGTGATTCTTTGGGGTGCTTTTGTGCGTGCCACTGGCTCAGGAGCGGGCTGTGGAAGCCACTGGCCCCTTTGCAACGGCGAAGTCATTCCCCGTTCGCCTACCGTAGAGACTCTCATAGAGTACAGCCACCGTTTGACCAGTGGGCTTGCCTTTTTGCTGGTTTTTGCGATGCTCATCTGGGCGTTCCGTGCCTATCCCAAGAAGCATATCGTTCGGCTCGGCGCCGTGTTGAGTATGCTCTTTATGGTAACCGAGGCACTGGTCGGGGCGGGGCTGGTGCTGTTTGAACAGGTTGCCACCACCGTCACGATGGCGCGTGCGGTCTGGATGTCGGCTCATCTGCTGAACACCTTCATCTTATTAGGTGCCATCACGCTCACGGCTTGGTGGGCATCGGGCGGCGAGCGATTTCCCCTGCGTGGGCAAGGTTGGGTTCTGCCCCAAGTGCTGGGCGCACTGGTGCTCATGACCCTCATCGGGATGAGTGGGGCGGTCACTGCGCTGGGCGACACCATCCTACACCTGAACGCTGTGGAGAACAACCCTGTTGTCGCCGAAACGCTTCTCGCCTTGCGTATCTACCATCCTGGCTTGGCGATTGCCATCAGCGTCTACATGCTCATTGTGTTATCAAGATTAATGCTCCAGCGTCCCCACCCGACCGTGATGCGTCTGGGGTTGGGCTTCAACTTCCTCTATGTCGCCCAGTTGGGCTTAGGCGCACTGAATGTCTGGCTCAAAGCGCCCGTATGGATGCAGTTGGTTCACCTGCTCGTCACTGACATCCTCTGGATTATGTTGGTTATCTTCTGTGCAAAGGTGTTGGCGCTCGCGCCGCATGCTGTCGCTCGTGCCGCAGCTATGTCCGAATCACTTCCGAAATTGGCAGGAATCGCTTCGGCAGGCAAGAACTCTTAATTTCCCTTCTTCAGGCTCACCCGAGTCCGAGGGGCACAGACAGGGAGGTTTTTTGTATGCGCTATCAACTCAAGGATATGCCACTTTCAACAGCACTCTTGGTGTTGGTGACACTTTTCGTACTGGCAGGCAGTGTTCACCATGTTGCCTACACTTTTAGTACTTTAGAAGGCGGGAACCTATATTGGGGCTATGTGCAGGCGTTGGGGATTGACCTCGGCTTGCTGGGCTTAGCCTACGGAATCCAACTGCGTAAGCGTCAGGGACGACCGACCGCACCACTGTGGGGCGTGCTGGTGCTGATTACCTTCATCAGCGCCTACGCCAACTATCTCTATGGCATTATGCACCAACAGCCCTTGGAGGTCGCAAGCACCTTCGACCAGGTCGTGGTATTCCTGCGTCCCTTCCTGCTCTCCGTCACGCTCCCGATTATTATGTTCGCCTTGATTGAGATTATCGGTGAAGACCGCAACTACGCACTCAAACTCCAAGAGCAGAAGGAAGCGGAGTCCGCACCCGCCAACACAAACGCGGAAGTTGCGACACCCGAACCCGAAGCGATTCATGCCGACTACCCCCTGCGTGAGCCAGAGCCGACGCATGCGGTGGTCGCACTGACACCAGAGCGCAACGGCACCGCAACCCTCTCCAAAGAGGCGATGATAGAACATCTGCTCAGGCTACTCTACGAGCACCCGAACTTGCCGCGCACGCGTCTGGCAGAGATGCTCGGTTGTTCACGCCAGACCCTCTACAACTACCTTCAAGAGCTGGAGACACGCGGCTACATTCGGCGGGTCGGCAGTGGCTATGAGACCGTAGTAACCCCGCTCCCGCGAAACGGAACCCGCAACCGCCGCGACACCCGAATCGATACGAGTTTTTGAAATGGATGAAAAATCCACTTGACAAGACCAATAATCCAGTAGGTATAATCTGCATAGCCCAAAGGAGGACTATGACGATGGAGCAGAAGCTAAATGAGCGTGAGCGGAGTGTGTTGCACCTGTTTGCTGAGGGTCTGGAGGCTGAAGCGGTCGCCGAACGACTCGGCATCACCACTGAGCAAGTGGAACAAACCTCGTTGAATATCCTCCACAAGCTGTTCAGCAGCTCACTCAATCACACCCTGGATGCCTCTAACGCCGAGCGAACGGAAGAACTCGCTTCCGTCTAACCTTGATACAGAAGTAGACCTTTCAAGCCCCACTTCCTGCTGGAGGTGGGGCTTAGGTACAATTAAAGTATGCGAGGCGACCTATACGATGTCACGCTCATCGGCGCTGGTCCGGTGGGCTTATTTGGTGCGTTCTATGCGGGCTTGCGCGGGATGCGCGTCAAAATCATAGATAGCTTGCCCGAGCTGGGCGGGCAACTGATGGCGCTCTACCCCGAAAAGTACATCTACGATATGCCCGGCTTCCCCGAAGTGCTGGCGAAAGACCTGGCGCAGCAGATGACCCGCCAAGCGATGCGGTTTCACCCCACCATCTGCTTGGAAGAGCGCGCCGAACGCTTAGAACGCATAGAGGAAGGCTGGCGTATCATCACTCAGAAGGGTAACGAACACGAAACGCGCACCATCGTGATTTGCGCAGGGGTCGGAGCGTTCGCGCCTCGCAAACTGAACGCCGAAGGGGTCGACCAGTTCGAAGGCAACGGAGTCTACTACGGAGTGCGTGAAAAGCAGATGTTCGCGGGCAAGCGGCTCCTGATTGTAGGGGGTGGCGACTCGGCGGTGGACTGGGCGCTCAACCTCTACCCGGTCGCCAGCGAGGTGACCCTCATCCACCGACGCGACGAGTTCCGCGCCCACGAGCAGAGTGTGCAGGAGCTGCGCCGTTCGCCTGTGAAAATCCTCACACCCTACGAGCTACGCCGAGTGGAAGGCAATGGACGCCCGGAATGTGCCACCATCTTCCACAACAAAACCCAAGAAGAGCTAACCCTACCCGTAGATGCCGTGATACTCAACTTGGGGTTCATCGCAAGCTTAGGTCCGCTGAAGACCTGGGGCTTGGAGTTAGAGGGCAACTCCATTCGCGTCAACCACTACATGCAGACGAACCTCCCCGGAGTCTATGCAGCGGGCGATGTGTGTACCTACGAGGGCAAACTCAAGCTGATTGCGACGGGTGTAGGCGAGGTCTGCACCGCGGTCAACCACGCCAAATCGGTGATTGACCCCAGCGCCAAGATGTTCCCCGGGCACAGCAGCGATATGGAGATGCCCGCGCTGGTGTAAGGTACAATAGCACTATTCCGATGATTGAACGGCAGAGAGTCGCAAAATTTCGTATTCGCTGCTCTCCGACGGTTCGGTAGAAATCATTGCGCTTACCGTAGCGCGACACTTCAGCTCACCTTTTGTGGAAACCTTAGTCTTCGAGGATCCAGACCGCAGTCTGCACCCTGCCCTGATGGATTAGGCACACTGCATACACAACATCTGCTCGGTGTCTGAATGAAGGTGATGTATTTTTTTGTGAAAGGGGAGTCGGCTCGGGCTTGTCTGAGGAAGGTGCCTTAACTAATCTGTCCCCAGTGCAAGCGCTAACTGCTTCTCAAGAAAGACTTCGTCCACCTCGGCTGTATCTGCAACATATCCTGGTTTGATAATCAGCGCTTCTTCCATAGGATGGCGCAAGTCTTCGGACGAGCCAATGTGATAAAAATGAGTGAAGGAGCGAATCACAAAGTCTCCCCAGCACTGCTTCAGATAGAGGTTCGTCCGATAGCGGTTCTGCTTCCACATCGAAAGAGCTACTCCACAAGGAAGCGAATGAGCCACTTGAGCAAGTGCTTCCGCGTCTGCCTCATCCCACTGTTGGTAATAGTCCGTATGGCGTCCAACATAGGGTGGGTCTAAATAGACAAAGTCTTCAGAGCCAACCGTGTCTAAACAGGTTCTCCAATCCCCCACAGTGAACTCCCATTCTTTGCCCTGCATCCGATTGGCAAGCGCACGCACCTGGTTGACTATCTTAGTGATGTAGGACTGCCTGAAGCGATCGGGCTTTCGGCAGAAGGGGACATTGAACTCACCACGGGAGTTGAACCGCATCAGTCCGTTGAAACATGCACGGCTCAGGAACAGAAAATCCAATGGATCCCCCGTGCGATTGAAGCGTTCGCGCACTCGATAGTAGTGGCTTTCACCGTCTCTAAGCAGTTTCTCGCCCTCGTTTATGAGATAAACTCCTACCGCGTGTGGAGTGATACGCCCCTCATAGACCCCGCGATAGAACTCGATAAGATGAGGATTGATATCGTTCAAAACTGCGCGTCTGGGAGCCACATTGAATGCAACCACGCCCGAGCCAAGAAAAGGCTCTATCCAACGACCTTCGCCCCGCCAAGCGATGTTTTCCATTATAAAAGGAACCAATTTCGTCTTGATACCTTGACATTTGATGGGAGGTACCAAGACTCGCTTCGGTCGACGCGGTAGAACGCCTCTCATTCCTGTTCCCCTAACTCTTCCTTCCACTTCTTGTAAGCTTCTAAGTTAGTATACCGTGGTGCTGTGCGCCCTGCGCGACGTGCCATATCGTTCGTCTCGTAATTCATCCAGTAGTCGTCAAAGACCGTCTCTCCGAGCTTGGCGAAAGGTCCCTCCCCTGAGATGAGTTCCTGAAGTTTGCTCACAGAACCGATGTTACTCGTGTTACCACTGCCGGGTTTGTCAGAAGCAATTTTATACTTCTCTTGAAAAAAGACCTGAATATCCCCAATCAGTGGTGGAATCTGCTCAAGGTCGTCCAGCGCGTACACCCGTTTCTGAGAATCAGGCACCTCCAAACGAGAATAGATGACGCCTAACACATAGTGTCCACGATATCTGTTATAGGGATAGCAAATGTTCTTAGTGCTTTCCCGTTCACGAAAGTACCCTGTGTAGGTTCCGAGTGTTATACCGCTTACTTTACCGTCTTCTGAGCGATATGTGGTCTTGATATCAACGGCAAAAAGCGTATCTGTAGGCACATGCTTCAAAGTAACATCAGGATAGTAATTTTGGTGTTTAGCGATTTCTACTTTTAGCTCACTCTGAGCGAGTGACTCGGCTAATACAGGAACTATTGCTAACTCGATTGCTTTAGAAATCACCTTTGTATCTGATGGGATGGGGAATACCCTGTTTCGTATGTCAATCAGTCCACGCATGAGCCAGTCACCATTCTCTATAGCAATTGCATCCTTTAGCTTGGTGAGAACCGATTGCATAAGTTGCTCGAAAGCAGGCTTCTCCATACCTCGCACTCAGCCTATGGTTCCACGAATATCGCCTAATTCCTACAGCCGACCCTTTGCAGGAATCGCTGCGTGAAGCGTGTATACTACTTAGTATGGCAAGCATGGTGGCTGATGAGAAACGCACACTCTCGCGGCGAGAGTTTCTGAAAGGCACTGTCGGACTGACCGCAACAGTGGCACTCGGAGCGCTTCCGATTGAAGCGTTCGCCCATGCCCAAGGCTCCGACCGTATCCGAATCGGGCTGGTCGGATGCGGCGGACGAGGCACTGGCGCAGCGATGGACTGTCTGCGCGCTGACCCCGGCGTGGTAGTGCACGCGCTCGGCGATATCTTCAAAGACCGACTCGACGCCTGCCGAACGGGGCTCAAAGAGGAGTTCAAAGAGCGCGCCGATGTCCCCGAAGACCGATGCTTCCTCGGATTTGACGCCTACAAAGCGGTCATCGACAGCGGGATAGATATGGTTCTGCTCTGTGCACCGCCTGCGTTTCGCCCCATCCACTTCCTCTACGCGGTTCAGGCGGGCAAGCATGTGTTTATGGAGAAGCCCGTGGCGGTCTGTCCCGAAGGCGTGCGTATGGTGCTTCGCGGGGGTGAGATTGCGACCCAGAAACGTCTCGGCGTCATGCCCGGTACCCAATATCGCCACCATCCCGGCTACATAGAGGTCATCCAGCGGATTCGTGACGGTCAAATCGGTGCCCTGCGCACGATGTATGCCTACTACAACGCAGGAAGCCCGGGTGTCAAACCGCGTCAGCCGAACTGGTCTGAGATGGAGTACCAA
>JBDNDR010000128.1:0-6182 GCA_046718995.1 Fimbriimonadales bacterium | reverse complement strand
ACTATCTGGTCCTGGTCTACGACCGCTTCCCCGACTACCAAGTCAACCCCATCTTCCCAGCCGACCTGGATAATCCGGGCGCGGCGCGAGTGTTCGCCCCCAGCACCAGTTTGGTCTATACAGGACCGCCTCTCGCGCGCGGGCGGACTTACTATCTGGTGGTGGTCGCCCAAACGAACGACCGCCAGACCCGTGCAATCAGCCCAATTGTGCCATTTCAGCTGTTCTAATGCGCTAATTTGCGGGAACAATTTGGTCATCGCAAAGTATCCCATAGTGAGGGTAAAAGCATGCTGGACGACCTCCATTCGGCACATCTGGAGAAGGAGTTTGAGGCTTTGTGGCTTGCCTGCCACGAGATAGCCTATCGATACGCATACCGTATATTAGGCGACCCCGACATGGCACAGGATGTTGTTCAGGAAGCCAGCATCCGTGCCTGGACGGCGTTCTCGGCAGGCAAGTTTGACCCTGCGAGAACGAGCCATCCCGACAACCCCAAACAAGCGTTCCGAGTATGGTTCACTCGGATCGTACACAATGCCTGCTTAGACACCATCAAGTCTTCGCAACGCCTTGCTGCCATCTCGTTGCAAGCCATAATAGGTGAGGACGACTCAGACCGAGAGTTGAGCGAGACCATCCCCGCCGTGGAAGCCTCGCCCTTAGAGATGACGGAACGCCAAGAGTTCAACCGCCTGATTCGCCAAGCGGTCAACGGATTGCCCGAACCCTTCCGCGAGACCTTCCGACTCCTTCTCAGGGGCAAGACCTACGAACAGATTGCAGAGGTTCAGCAGTTGGAGCTCGGCACCGTGCGCTCTCGCATCGCACGGGCACGCCAGCACATTCGCCGATTCTTTGAGGAACATTACCCCGACTACATACAGAGGTAGGTGAGACTATGAGAAACGAACAACCAGATGACTACACGCCCGTAAGCATACATCGCACCTTTCACGCCCACGCAGTCGCTATTCTGAGCGCGATGGGCTTCTCCAAAGAGGAAATCGCCTATATTACCGAACCTGACGACGAATCAAACGAATGGAATGTGCTTCCTATAGACTGTCTGGTTCAACCTGCCGGCTTCAACCATGCCAAAGACAGCGAACCAGAAACGGTCTTAGAAAGCCCACCCGAAATTCCGTACTCACCTGAGGCGATGTTGAGCGAAGTGTTTCGGATTGCACGGAAACGTTCGCACACACTCTAAACGCAGAGGTGGGCAGGTAATTCAGAACGCAGGGAGAACCCTTAGCTACTATGCGTGTCGACCTGCGTTCTGACACACTGACTCTGCCCACCCCTGAAATGCGCCGAGCGATGGCAGAAGCGGAGCTCGGCGACGATGTTTACGGTGAAGACCCGACGGTCAACCGCCTCCAAGAGCGCGTCGCTGACCTGCTCGGACATGAGGCGGGACTATTCTGCCCCTCTGGCACGATGGCGAACGAAATCGCCATCAAGGTCTGGACCCAGCCGATGGATGCGATTCTGGTGGACGCCGAGAGCCACATCCTCCACTATGAGCTGGCAGGACCTGCAGTGCTGTCGGGCGTGATGATGGATACCTACCCTATCAACGCAGGTAAAGTCAACCCCGATACTATTGCGCCCCTTGTCCGAGTGGCGGATGACCACACGCCCGGCACCCGGCTTCTCTGTCTGGAAAACACGCACAATCGCTGCGGGGGCACCATTCTACCTATTGAGGCGATGACCGCTTTTCGTGCGATTGCCGACACACACGGGTTGCACATTCATCTTGATGGCGCACGGCTATGGAACGCCTGTGTGGCGCTGGGCGTTCCCCCCACCGCTTGGACAAGGCAGGTGGACTCGGCGATGGTTGCGTTTTCCAAAGGTCTGTGTTGCCCTGCTGGCTCGGTGCTGGTCGGCTCGCGCGAATTCATTCGCGAGGCGCATCGGGTACGCAAATTGCTCGGTGGGGGCATGCGCCAAGTGGGCGTGCTGGCAGCGCCCTGCTTAGTGGCGTTGGATACTATGATTGAGCGGCTCGCTGAAGACCATGCCCGCGCCCGACGCCTTGCCGAAGCGATTGCCGAACTGCCCGGCTTCGCGGTCAATCTGGACACGGTGCAGACGAACATGGTCTATGTGCATACCGAGCGCCCAGCCCCAGAGGTCGAGCGAGCGTTGGGCGAGCAGGGTGTCCTCTGTTTAGCTTTAGACCGCCACCGCCTGCGCCTCGTGACTCACAAAGATGTGGATGATGCTGGGATTGAGTATGCCATTCAGGGGTTTCGTGAACTCAGGTACCATATATTCTGATGGGCGTGACCAACAGCAACACTCATAGTGTACACAAAAAGCGAATTGCTTTTGGCTGGTATGGTGGCAAGTACAGTCATCTGGAGTGGCTGCTTCCCCTACTCCCACCCGCCTATCACTATTGTGAACCTTTTGGGGGCTCGGCGGCTGTATTGCTCAATCGTGAGCCATCCCCCATCGAAACCTACAACGACCTTGACGGCGAGGTGGTCAACTTCTTTAGGGTTCTCCGAGACGACCCAGATGAGCTTATCCGCCGGATTGCTCTAACTCCCTTCGCGCGCACGGAATTACAGATAGCCTGCCGAGATCAGAATCACGAACTCGACGACATCGAACGCGCACGGCGCTTCTATGTAAGGGCACGACAAACACGAACGGGGCTTGCTCAAACGGCGTCTCCAGGACGATGGGCTTATTGCGTCGCCACCAGTCGTGCAGGGATGGCAGGTGCTATCTCCCGGTGGTTTGGGGGTATCGAAGAGCTGTTCTATATCGCTGACCGCCTCCTGCGTGTTCAGATCGAAAACCTGCCTGCTGAGGAGGTAATCCGAAAGTACGACAACGAACAGACGCTGTTCTACTGCGACCCACCTTATGTTCACGAAGCAAGAGGGGATACGAATGCCTATGCCTATGAAATGACTAACGAAGAGCATATCGCTCTCGCTCAAATCTTGCGCTGTGTGAAGGGGAAAGTTGCTATCTCAGGTTATCGCTGTGAGCTGATGGATGACCTATATCGCGATTGGTATCTCACAGAAGCTCCCCCTAAAACATGTCATTCGGTCAAAACCGTGCGCCGCGAAGCCCTCTGGACAAACTACGACCCTAAGGAGGCAGTAGAGTGGAACCGCCAGAAATCCTCGAACAGTGCTACAATACAGCGCAGTCTCGACTTGACAGCCCCCTAATAGAAGAGGGTTCGTCCGATTTGCAAGCAATTGTGGAGTCGTCCACTCGGGCTCCAATACGTTTCCTCATGGCTTGCCTGTTAGCGAAAATCCATCGCCCCAGTATTGACATCCGCAAACCCTATGCCGAAATAGGGGACAGTGAATCCTACTCAGGACGCGCCTACGACGAGAGATACATAACATCATTCATTTTGAAATACGAGCTACCATGCAATACCACAACCGCCTTCCTGACGCCTGCTTTTCGTACTCTGAATATTCCGCTGACTCAGGATGTTGAACTGCAAGGAAAACCAAGAGAGGTTTATCAGAAGGTGATTAAAATACTGCACAAGGTTCAGGCGGGACAGGTAGATTCGCGACTGCTTCTTGAAGAAATAGTCAGAAGATTAATCCTCTACCGAGAACAGCGCAATCAGCAAATCGACCAGATGAAAAGACAGGTAGAAAATCGCTCTGATAATGAGTCAGTTTCCGTCGATCAAATAGTAAACCTGCTAAAACAGCATCTGTCATGTCCTCACTCCAGCAGGCTTCCCGTCTTGATTATCAGCGCTGCCTACCATACCGCACAAGACCTGATTAACAAGCAAGCAAACGCTCTTCATTCGCATACTGCAGCCGATAGGTCTACAGGTTCTGTAGGCGATATCGAGATCGTGCAATTAATCACCAAAGAGATTGTAATAGTATATGAAGTAAAATCAAGAAAAATTACCTCAGAAGATATAAATTTGGCTGTCCAAAAACTGAACGACTTACCCTACTCTCACCAGATAAGTCAGTATGTATTTATCACGATCGAACCAGCAGAAGAATTTTTACATAAGGTCGCCGCTGATTTATACAAAAAAACAGGCGTTGAGTTTATGATTCTTGACTGTTTGGAGTTTGTAAAACACTTCCTCCACTTGTTTTACGAACGGAGAATATCGTTCCTCAACGAGTATCAACGATTAGTTTTAGAAGAACCGGAAAGTGCCGTCAGTCACGAACTCAAACTGGCGTTTTTGGCACTGCGATTAGCTCTAACCACAGCCGCCTCTCAAGAGAACGAATTGGAATGAATCGTTTCCTACTCGCTGGCTACTACGGATACCGCAACTGGGGCGATGAAGGCTCGCTGGCAACCCTTCTGCAAGTGCTACCGCCCAGCCAGTGTGTGGTGCTGTCGGGCGACCCAGCCTTCTCGGAGAAGACCTACGGTGTGCATGCCCTACCCCGAATGGACTTGCGCGCAGTGCGTCAAGCCATCCAGCAGACCGACGCGCTCATTTTGGGTGGTGGGAGCCTACTCCAAGATGCCACCAGCCTACGCTCGCTTCTCTACTACCTCACACTCATCCACTGGGGCTTGAAGGCTCACGGGCAGGTCTGGCTCGTTGGGCAAGGGGTCGGACCGCTGCGGCGCCCCATCAGCCGATGGCTCACTGCAAAGGTTTTGAATCGAGTGCCGTTTATCAGCCTGCGGGATGAGGAGTCGGCGCAGTTGCTCCGCGCAATCGGTGTACGCGCCCCCCTCCGGGTAGCTGCTGACCTCACTTGGGCGCTCCGACCGAGCAAACCGCACTGGCATCTACCCACCGAGCGTCCCTGTGTCGGATTAGCGCCCCGCACATGGGACGATGCACCTGTGGAGCCAGCATTCATAGCCCTCTGTGAACATCTCCACACTCAAGGCTACACTCCCCTGCTAATCCCCATGCAAGAGTCGCAAGATCGCGCCCTGTGCGAAGCGATTGCCCAAGCGACAGGTGCCCTGTTAGTCCCTGCTCCGAACCACCCTGCTCATCTGATGGGTTTGATGGCGCACCTTGAGGCGATGGTAGCGGTGCGCCTACACGGGGCGATTTTCGCGCTCGCCCAAGATGTGCCCACACTCTGCATCATCTACGACCCCAAAGTGCGCGCGCTCGCTGAGCAAGTCGGCATGCCAACCCTCTCCTTAGATGCCACCCTCCCCGAGCAACTCCCTCGTGCTTGGGCGGTCTTTGACTCTCAGCGAGCAGATAGGCGCTCCTCTTTGCACGAACACACACAGATACTAAAACAGAAAACCCATGCCCTACTCTATCAGTTAGCCGAGCATATATCTAAATATTCAACATCGTCTTAGCCTTGCTCCATTGAGAATGGAGTTCGCCGACCTTATCGTAAGATATAAATCGAACTCGCTTCTGGACTGCTTTGAAAGATTGCAATTTGACTGTTTTTTCGAACTGCGACCTACGCGACTCATCGGCAACTATGCGAAACCTTGTGCTAAAGTCAATAAATTCTCCGAACTTGACCAAGGCGTCCCTAAAGTTCGTTGTGTGCTCAACCTCGAAAAAGGCTTCCGGGAAACCGCGCTCATTAATCCATACAACATCAATTCTACCTGCTGTATGAACCAGCTCTTTGTAGGTAAATAACGGCAGCTTGTTTAAGGTAGCAATATCACCGAGCTTACGCGAAAGGAAAATTTTATTTTTATCTTGGGACGGGATATAGGTACTGAAGCCCATCATGTTTCCTATCTCGACCAGCAAGCCTTGATAGTAGCTATGATCGAACTGTTGTTTTTGTTTATCCGTCGCTTTTTCGCCAATACCTAACTGCTCTAAAATTTGCTGTTCCCTACTCTTGAGTCCCCACAATCCAGGTTTTATTCTAAAGAACAGGCTTGGGTGCGTTTGTAGGATGCGCCGAACACTGGCGTGGGGCGTTTTTGTACCCCAGGATACTCCTGGCGCGCTGACTGCATGTCGATAAATTTCGTTGAGGGTCGCAAAACCGCCACTTTGCTCAAGTGCACGCACAACTGCCTCAAACTGTTTCATCGCTCAAATTATACTTATTCCTCCATCAACTCATCCAACAGGTCATCAATCGCTTGGCTGACCTGTGCTTTTGCCTCAGGGTCGGGCGTGAACTGCACTTGGAGCCAGTCGCCTTCGCGCGTGCCCTCAGGGAGCCACTCTAAGGGGA
>JBDNDR010000127.1:0-6304 GCA_046718995.1 Fimbriimonadales bacterium | reverse complement strand
AGCAGGAACTTCTTGAAGCGGATAGAAAAGACTTTCTATGCGCAGGGTATCTCTACTTGGGTTCGGATTCGGGTTGTTGATAAGCGTTCACGGTATGGGCGATACCACACCACGTAGCCCCCTCTCGCCCGTCTATTCCGCTTCGCGCGAGCGTGCCGTTCAATCCCGCGAAACCTATGCGATTCGGAATGTAACCGTACACACGATGAAAGGTGCCCCAGTCGAGGGTGCTACCGTCGTGATCCAGAACGGCAAAATCGCAGCAATCGGCAAGGGTGTCAGCATCCCACGCGGGGCACGCGTCTTTGACGGCACGGGCAAACATCTCTACCCAGGCTACATCGACGCCAGCACGACCTTAGGCTTAACCGAGATTGGCTCCATCGCTGCGACAATTGACACCACCGAAACGGGACAGTTCAACCCCAACGCCCGTGCCGAAATCGCGCTCAACCCCGACTCGGAGCTGATTCCCGTCACACGCGTGAACGGCACCACCACCGTCGTCTCCACGCCGACGGGCGGAATCTTGTCGGGGATGGGCTGTGTGATCAACTTGGACGGGTGGACTTGGGAGGAGATGTGTATCAAGACCCCGATAGGGCTGTTTATGAACTTTCCGTCGCCGTCGGGCGATGCGTCTCAGAGCGCGGAGGCACGCCTACGCGACTGGGAATCACGCATGCGCCCGATTAACGAGTTCATAGATAACGCCCGACGCTACCTCAAAGCGCACCGTGTCAGCGGAATCGAACCGGCTCCCGTGCATGAGCGCGACCCACGCTTTGAGGCGATGATTCCCATCTTAGAAGGCAACCTACCCATCTTCGTGCGGGTGGAGAGCGCGCTGGGCATTCAGGCGGCGATTCGCTGGGCGGAGGAGCAGAAACTGCGCATCGTGATTGTGGGTGGCTCCGAGTCGTGGCGTGTGGCGAGCCTCCTACGCGAGAAGGGTGTGCCCGTCATCTTATTGGGTGTGCATAACCTCCCGCGCACGGAGGACACCCCCTATGATGAGCCGTTCTCCATCCCCAAGCGACTCCATGAGGCGGGTGTGCAGTTCTGTATCGCCAGCAACGACGCCAGCAACGCCCGCAACCTCCCCTACCATGTGGCAACAGCCGTCGCGTTCGGACTGCCTCGCGACGAGGGCTTGAAAGCCATCACACTCTACCCAGCCCAAATCTTGGGGTTAGACCACCGCCTGGGCACAATAGAGGTCGGTAAGGATGCGAACCTTGTGCTCGCCAACGGCGACCCGTTGGACATTCGCACCGAGATTGTGCAGGTCTGGATTGGTGGACGCGCCATCTCTATGGAAAGCAAACACACCCGGCTCTACGAGCGTTACCGAACGCGTCCAAAAGAGTAGTTTTCGGGAACTTTCCCTTGACATTCTGGCGTAAATTAGGCTATAATAGAGATGATGCAGACGCACTACTCGGTACGGTTCGAATCGAACCGTTGGAACACAGGCTCTTGGTTCGGAACGCGTGGGCGATTCCGTTGCCGCCCATCGTGGCGCGTTTCAGAGCTGGGAGCCTACGCGAGTCGGTGCGTTCGGCTCCCTATTTTTTATAATGGGAGGTCGTACCCCTATGCCTGAGGTACTGGTACTGAACCAAAACTACGAACCGTTGAACATCTGCACCCTGCGCCGTGCGGTCAATATGGTGATGACGGGCAAGGCGGAAGTGGTGCGCACCAACGGTCATTATGTCCGCACGGTCTCTGGCGGGTTTGAAGCGCCGTCAGTGGTTCGTCTGTGCTACCTGATTCGTCGCCCACTGCCCCAAGTGCGGGTCAGTCGGCGCGCCATCTTGGCACGCGACAACTACACCTGTCAATATTGTGGGCATCAGTCCCGCGATTTGACGGTTGACCATGTCATCCCACGCCGTCATGGCGGGGGCGACACTTGGGAGAACTTGGTCGCATGCTGTCGCCGATGCAACCTCATCAAGGGCGACCGCACACCTGCCCAAGCCGAGATGAAACTGATGCGCAAGCCGCGCCGACCGAACTATGTGCCTTACCTCAGCCTGACCCAGTACGCAAAGGCAATCACCCGTGAGGCGTGGAGGGACTTCCTGCCGGTCTACGAAGACTTCCAACCCACCCACCCTATCGACTAAGGCTTGCGCAAAATACAGTAGAGGTTGCCCGTACACCATTCGCTGAGGAATGGGACGCGGGCAGCCCAAGCCAACAGTCGCATCACCGGATGGCGACTGTTGTTGGGGCGGTAGAACTCCACCTCAAAACCAGACCCATATAGAATGCGCCGATAGTCGCGCAGTGCCAGCATGTTCATCCCTAAATCGCGGTACGAATGCACTGCACGCCCAAGCCGACGACCCGTAGCGCGCAGAACCCAAGCGTCGGGCAGGATGAGGTGCGCCCAGGGCAAGTTCACCCCAATCAGGCGCTTCACCGTGTCGTGGTCGCCGAATGGGCTGTTCCAGAGCGGTCCAATCGCTGCATAGAGCCGTCCACCCGATTTCATCCGCACATACATATCGTGGAGCACCTTCTCCAAATCCATCACATGCTCAAAGGTGTCTTTGGAGGTCATCAGGTCGAAATCGCCCTCATCCAGGTGGGCGATGTCCAGATAATGGAACTCCACGCGGTTGGCGAGTTCGGGGTAGTTCTGCTGGAGGTTCTGCTGAGCGAAACGGATGAGCCGTTCGTTGAGGTCTAACCCGACGACGCGCTGGGCACCCGCTTTCGCCATATCAATACACAGGCTCCCGTGCCCACATCCGAGGTCCAGCACCTTCTTGCCCTGCAGGTTCGGCTGACCGCCGAGGCGGTTCCAGAAGCGGGGGTTCTCCCACTCGCCCCGTCGGAAGTAGGCGACATCGGCGGGCGCTAACGGCGCGGAAGATGTTGGCTCAGCCATTCAATCAGTTGATTCTGGGGCACAGTTCGCTGTTCACGAGTCTGGAGGTTGCGCACGGTGACGCTCTGCGTGGCGAGTTCATCCTCGCCTATCAGCAGGGCAAAGTGCGCTCGGCTATCGTTGGCGAGGCGCATCTGGGCTTTCGGGCTACGCCCTGTGATATCCAAGTCGGTGGCGAAGCCCGCATGGCGCAACTGCTCGGCGAGTTGAAGCGCAGGGAGCCGCGCGCTATCACCGAACGCCACGATGAACAGGTCAGGATGGGGCGGTTCGGGTAGGGAGGCTCCCAACTCGCGGAGAACCATCAGGGTGCGTTCTAAGCCGATGCCCACGCCGAGCGCCGGGGTCGGGTTACCCCCAAGCTGCTCCACCAAGCCGTCGTAGCGTCCGCCCCCGCACAGCGCATTCTGTGCGCCCAGTCCTTTCGCCAACACCTCAAAAGTAGTGCGCGTGTAGTAGTCCAGTCCCCGCACGAGCCGATGGTCGCGCACATAGGCGACCCCCAACGCCTTGAGAACCTCTTGGAGTTGCTCAAAGTGGGTTCGGCACGCCTCACAAAGGAACGGGTCAATTCGGGGCGCATCCTCCGTAATCGCGCGGCAGGTAGGCACTTTGCAATCCAAAATGCGGAGCGGGTTGCGCTCTAATCGGTGCTGGCAGGTTTCGCACAGCTGGTCGCGGTGGCGTTGACCGAACTGTTGAACCGCTTCCCGATAGGCGGGACGACACTCCGGACAGCCCATCGTGTTCAGGTGGAGTTCAAACCAGTCTTCGGGGATGCCCAGTGTGCGGAAGAAGTAGACCAGCATGCTCAGCAGTTCAGCGTCGGCATATGGCTCGGCGGAACCGATGAGTTCTGCTCCCATCTGATGCGCCTGCCGATAGCGCCCCTTCTGGACATCCTCATCCCGGAAGAATGGGGTAATGTAGTAGAGGCGTTGGAGTTGGCTCTGGGCGTACAGTCCGTGTTCAATATAGGCGCGCACGACGGGGGCAGTGCCCTCCGGTTTGAGCGCTAAATCCCGCTCGCCCCGGTCACGGAAGGTGAACATCTCTTTGGAGACGATGTCGGTCTCGGTGCCCACCCCGCGTCGGAACAGTTCGGTCTCTTCGTAGATGGGGGTGCGGATTTCGCGATAGCCATACCGCTCGCATACCGTGCGCCAGTGGTTTTCCACGAAGCGCCACTCGTGGCTTACGGTCGGCAGAATATCCTCGGTACCTTTTGGCGCGAAATATTTCGGTTTCATTGGGATATAGGTGGGGCAATCTTCTCGCCCAGATACTCTTGGATTTCGGGCGTGTTGTTGAGCACATTCATCAACGACATCACGCCGGGCGCAGTGTACATCTTGCCCTGGTAGACCACGATGAAGGTCGGGGTGGACTGGATGCCCAGCTTCGTGCCCTCTTCAAAGTCGCGGTACACCTTGTTGAAGTAGAGGTCGCGATTGTCTACCGCCTCGCGCACTTTCTTGGCGTTCAGCCCGAGTTTCTTGGCGACCTGTTCGATAGTGTTGGGGCTAAGACCCTGCTGATTTTTGAACAGTTCGGCATACATCTCCCAGAACTTACCCTGTTTGCCTGCCTCCTCTGCAGCCGACGCCGCATCCCACGCCATCGGGTGAATCTGAATCAGCGGGTAGTGCCGGAAGATATACAGCACCTTGTCGCCGAATCGGGGCATCAGGGTATTCTCCATAAATTCGTAGGCTTGCTTACAGGCAGGGCACTGGAAGTCGGAGAATTTCACAATTATCAGCTCCGCATCGGCGTTGCCCTTGCGCCAGCCCTGCCCATCTAAATAGAGCATCGTGAGACGCTCGTTGTCGGACTCTTGCGCTACGAACTGGCTCCGCTTGCTGGATTGCCATGCGCCAAACCCGAAGCCCGCCACAATCAGCAGGAGCGCCAAAGTAACACTCTGGAGCAGTTCGCGCGTCCAGAGCTTCTCGGCGGTAGGTACGGCACGGAACCCGACCAGGGCTACCAGCCACGCCAAGAGGTTCGACCCTGCCGCCGCCAGACACCACCAACACGGTCCACCCTTCTCCATCACCTTCAGCACCGCAATCTGGATGTAAGTAAAGTAGCCGAAAGCGAGTACCCCCAGCGTGCTGAGGGCAAGAATCAGTTTGGAATACAAAGCCCACTGCTCGGGGTACTGCAGGCGGGAGAGGGCGAACAGCCCCAGCATCCCGAAGTAGGCGAACCCCAGCGCAGCGACAGGGAACCCCCAAATCCGTGAATAGGGCGACTGCGCTACAATATCACATCCGCCCCCCGTGCAGGGCAATGCGAAATCGGATGAGTGCGAGACCCAAAGCAAACCGGAAATCACCATGCCCAGAGTTGCGAAGAGAATAATCAGGCGATTCGATACAATCGCTCCCATAAAAGATGTGCCTCCGAGCCAGAAGTATACCCGCTCTATGAGGTTTTGGGTAGCCTTCTGGTTCGTTTCACTCCCCTGCGCCCGCCATCAGCACCTCCACTCCACGGGGTTCCAGCACGGCGCGCAGGCGGTCGGCAAGGGCGCGCGTGCCCGGCAATTCGGTCGCATCGTGTCCGCCCTCCAACAGCACCATATCGCGTGCCCATGCTTCCCAAGTGTGGTGATGGCGTACTTCGCCGGTCAGGAGTGCGTCGGCGTGGGCACGCTGAGCCTCTGCCAAATAGTCCGAACCCGAACCCCCTACCACCGCCAGCGTGCGGATTATCGCGCCCGGTTTACCATGAAGGCGGACATAGGGGTTCTCCAGCCGCTCGGCGAGGTAGGTGCGCAGTTCGTCGGCACGCATCGGCTTGGGCAGGCGTCCGACCCGCCCCAGTGGATGATGGGCTGGCTCGTGCAAGGGGTAGAGATCGTAGGCGACCTCCTCGTAGGGATGGGTACGGAGCATCGCGCTCACCACCTTGTTCAACCGCTCGCCGGGCACCAGCACTTCAAGGCGCATCTCTTCAGCGTGTTCGCGCTTGCCCACCTGACCCTGATAGGGGTTCGCGCCCTCCATCGGTTCGTAGGTGCCCATCCCCGGATGGTAGAATGCACAGCGCCGATAGAGTCCAATCACGCCCGCACCCTCATTTGCCATCGCATCCAACACCGCGTCCAAATGCTCAGTTGGCACGAAGACCACCAGCTTGAACTGCGGTACTTTTGCGCCTTGTCCGAACGGTCGTACCTCCTCCAGCCCGAGCAGTTGGGCGAGCGTGTCGTTAATCCCGCCGGGAGCCACATCCCAGTTGGTGTGGACGGCGATATGGGCGATTTTCGCCTCACAGAGCATCTGCACCGCCTTGCCGACGGGGTCATCAAACGCTACCCTTCGGAGCGGATGGAAGATTAGCGGGTGGTGAGTGACCAGCAACTGGCACTGACGGTAGACCGCCTGTGTC
>JBDNDR010000126.1:0-6332 GCA_046718995.1 Fimbriimonadales bacterium | reverse complement strand
TCTGTACAAGGGGGAGGGTAGGGTGGGGGTGCAACATCTACCCCCTCCGTAGGTTCCCCCTACCGCAGGGGGAACCAAGAATCGGATAATCATCCCCTCCGTCAGGTTCCCCCTCCTGCAGGGGGAACCGAGATTAAAGTTTCCCAATTGCAGGAAAACACTCTTAAGTGTCAAATCCCTAATTCAGGCATGAGAGCCTTACAAGAGTTGCGCCAACTGCTACACACGCTTGCCGAGCAAGTCGAAGTCCTGCCTGCAGTGGGGGGCGCAATAGAGGACTTGCAACGCCCCGACGCCGAAGAGCGCGAAGACCAGACGCTCAACTTTGAGGAGAGGGTCTTTGAGACCATCTTTGAGCGCGACCCTGAGGCACCCACCCCGCGCCCTTATCGTCCCGTGCCTGCCATCCCGCGCACCCAACACCACCTGTTCCGCTATTTCCTGGACGGCTCCTTCCGCTCCTACTTTCTGGGCACGGCGTTAGAAGAAGCGCGCGAGACCCCCGTGCATTACGCGCAGATTGGTGCCTGCACCCTGCGGCGCGAGGCGGATGGCTCGGTGCGACGCGAAGACCTGCGCACCTATCATCTCTTGCTGGCAGGCAAATCCCAGCTCTCCGAGATGGCGTGGGCGCGCCTCGAAGCCCTCGCCCAACACTCCAGTGTGAAACTGATGGACCTCACCGAGCGGGATGTGCTCAGCGGCTCTGCGCCCGATCTCGACTTGCGCAACATAGCCGCCGGTAAGGTGCGCTATGCCATGCGCCGATTAGAAGCCGAGATGATGGGCGACCTTTTGGACCACCTGAACGACGCCTGCTGGCTCATCGCCGATGGCTCCCTGATGTTCAGCCCAATATTCAACCTGCTGGATGAGCGCGGGACGATGATGCCCGTGATAGGGGTCTCCAAGAATTTCCGCAAAGACCCGCAGTTCGTGTTCGGTCGAGGTCCGCGAGCGGAGCGGCGCAGTATCTACAAGTTGCTGGCAGACTTGGAGGCGGCGCATCGCACGGCAGTCTTCAGTGCGCGGGAGGGACGGGTGGTCTTCTGGTATGTGCGCCTGCGCGAGCAACGCCACTTGGACTACCCGCTGATGGGGGTGGTCAAGGTAGAGCTGGTCAACCCGAGCGCCGAACCGGTGGACTCGCAATTGATTGACCGCCTGTCGGGAGCCTTAGTAGCAGAGCGTCAAGTGACCCCACACGGTCAAGACCGCCGCTGGCATGCGCACCTGTATCCTATCTTTCTGGCGGAGCGCGCCGTCAAAGAGAGCCTCCTCTCGCGGGAGGTCGTGCAACAATCACTCAAATGGAGGTGAGAAGGATGACAGACAATCGTCGTATTATCGGACTTTCATCGGCTACAGCGAACAAACCCAACACTTCCGACGAATTTTGCTTCTGGTTGGGACCGGATGTGATTGTCAACCCGTTCGACATCGTGGAGGCGGAACAGGTGGCTCCTGAGGGCACCAGTCGCACCTTCGGCATCGTGACCACGCTGGAACACACCACCGACGCCACGACCCACCTGTCCAACTACATCTCCAACGATTTCGGGCAGGTAGCGGGGGAACCGAACACCGTGCGTCAGGGCACCACCGTGGCGCATGTCGCCGTCCTCTCCAACGACCACGACATCTACATGCCTGTGATGAACGACCGTCCCGTGCGGTTCGGCGATGAAGCAGGTGTCCACACCGCCTTGGGCATCGATCAAGTGCCCGAACGCTACCGCGTGCCTGCAGGGATTATCGAGATGTCCAACGGCACCCGCGCCGTGGTCTATCTGGATAGCCGTTACCTCTTAGGCCCCGAAGGCGCCCATGTGAACATCGCAGGCATCTCCGGGCTGGCGACCAAGACCTCCTATGTGATGTTCCTGCTTCAGTCCATCTTGCAAAAGGTGGCGAATCGGGACCGCATCGGTATCATCATCCTAAATGTCAAGCATGGCGACCTACTGACGATTGACCAACCGCCTGCGAGGGGATTGCCGCCCGAACAGCACGAACTCTGGGAAACGCTGGGGCTGACCCCCAAGCCGTTCGACAATGTGCGCTACCTCTTACCCTATGGGAAGGACACGCGCACGAATAGCAGACCTAACAGCTTTCGCTTGCCTGAGCGCAACTGGTTCCTCTACGCCTACTCTCTGCAAGATACCTATGATAAGTTAGACCTGCTCCTTTCGAACATCCCCGACCCGTGGGATACGGTTGGCGCGCTGATTGGCGAGATTTATCAGGGTCTCTCCGACCCGCGCACGGGTCAGTGGGGACCACGGGGCAAGTGGGCTAGCGTCACGGACTGGAACAGCCTGCTGAATGGCGAACCGTTGGTCAAGGATGGTCAAGCCCAACCGGTGGGCGATGTGCGTGCAGTATCGGTGGGGCGCTTCCGCCGATTGCTGCGCCGCATTGTGCAGACTCGCCAATCGGGAATCTTTGTCTCTCAGCGCGACCGACAGACAAAGAACCTCTGTCAGGAGATTGCCAAGATTAAGGGGGGCGAGACGATTGTGGTGGACATCGCCCGCCTGACCGATGACGAGCAGACTCTGGTCTTTGGCGACATCTTGCGCACCATCTACGCCCTCTACGCAGAGGAGGGAAGCGATAGCGACGATTTACCAGAGAAGGTGATTATCTTCGTGGATGAGTTGAACAAGTATGCCCCCGCCCGTGAGCGAGAGTCGCCCATCATTACGCAGGTTTTAGACATCGCCGAGCGTGGGCGTTCGCTCGGGGTGGTGCTGTTCGGTGCGGAGCAGTTTATGAGCGCAGTCCACGAGCGTGTGACGGGCAACTGCTCCACGATGGTCATCGGCCGGAGCGGCTCTGCTGAGCTCTCTGCGCCTGCTTACCGCTTCTTAGACCCTGCCGTCAAAGCGAACATTACCCGCTTGGAGAAGGGCGAACTTGTGATTAGCCACGCCACCTTCCGCCAGCCGGTCAAAATCCGCTTTCCGCTTCCCGCCTATCTTCAGGAAGGGACAGGGGCGTGAGAACATCCTACAAGAGGATTCCTGTCGAGTTCCCCCTGCCTTAGGGGGAACCGACTCTCAATGTAGAGAAGCCACCCCGATACCTCAGAGTTGCACCTTCCTTTGCCCGCAAATAGCAGGAATCCTCTGAATAGAGCCGAACCTCTATCCTATCAGAGATGCGCGACAGCGCGAAGGAGGAGGACTGATAACCATGCCAACAGTGGCGATTACCTTGGACTGCGAAGCGGCAGACTACCCCCGCTGCTTCACCCCCGATTACATCAAGCTCTCAGAAGAGTTCACCATCCCCTTTACTTGGATGATTCAGGTGTCTGGAAAAGACCCGATGGCGAATGCCCAGCTCTATTACCGCGAGTATCTGCACCGCATTCCCTCGTGGCACGAGTTCGGATTGCATCTCCATTTTGAAGACGCGCACGGACGCTATATCGAAGACCCTCGCGACCGCGGCGACCTCATCCAGACCGGCAAAGATATGCTCAAGCAGGCACACATCAAGCCGACAGCGTTCCGCGCCGGGAGCTATGCGCTCATCCCGCCCGATTTGAAATACCTGGAGGATATGGGCTTCCTCGCCGACACGAGCGCAATCCCCAACGCAGAGTACCGTATGTTCGTGGATTGGGACGGCGCCCCCGATAAGCCCTACCATCCCGCCTACGACGACCTGCGCAAGCCCGGTGGGGCACGCATCCTGGAAGTGCCTATCGCCACCTACAACGGCAAGTTCGCCTATTTAGACCAAGGCTGGGACACGCTCAAGATGATTCTGGAACACCATCTGGAGCAGGATAGCCCGGTCCTCTGCATCGGCGGCTACGACTACCACGACGATGTAGAGACCCTGCGCGAGGCGATTCTTCTACTCAAGAAACACAACGCCCGCTTCGCCACGCTCACCCAGATTGTGTCGGAGTACACCCTATGATAGATACGCGTTGGCAAAAGCTGGCGGATGTGCTGGTTCACCACTCGGTGCGTGTTCAGCCGGGTGAGCGCGTGCTGATTGAAGCCTTTGATATGCCCCCCGACTTCGTGGCGCTCCTGATGCGTACCATCGCAAACGCCGGTGGCTCTGCGGTCGTGGAGACCAAACACAGTGCGGTCTTGCGCGCCCTCTACACCCATGCCGACGATGCGCTCGTAGACTTTATCGCCGGGCTGGAGCGTACCCGAATGGAACATGTGCAGGGCTACATCGGCTTGCGCGGTACACCCAACTTCGCTGAGATGTCCGATGTGCCCCAAGAGGCGATGCACAGAGTGCGCCAGCGCTGGTGGGTGCCCGTGCATCAAGAGGTACGCGTGCCCAAAACGAAGTGGGTCGTCCTACGCTGGCCCACCGTCGGTATGGCGCAGGCGGCAGGGATGAGTACCGAAGCCTTCGAAGAGTTCTACTTCAAGGTCTGCACGGTGGACTACGCCCAGATGGAGCGCGATGTCCAGCCCCTTGTGGAGCTGATGGAGCGCACGAAGGAGGTTCACATCACCGGACCGGGCACAGACCTGCGATTCTCTATAGAGGGGATTGGGGTCGTGCCGTGCTATGGGTTGCGCAACATCCCCGATGGCGAGTGCTTCACCTGTCCTGTGCGCGATTCGGTCAACGGCACAATCACCATCAACACCAACAGCGTGTACGAGGGCAACCTCTACCGCAACATCCAGTTCACACTGAAGGACGGCAAGATTGTGGAGGCGACCTGTGCCGATGATGGCGACCGCCCCGGCGCTGGCAACCCCCGCAAGTTGAACGCCATCCTCGACTCGGATGAGGGCGCGCGCTATATCGGGGAATGGTCGCTTGGGTTCAACCCCCACATTCTGTACCCGATGAACGACACGCTGTTCGATGAGAAAATCGCTGGGTCGTTCCACTTCACGCCGGGCAACGCCTACGGCGAAGCCGATAACGGCAACCGCTCCCAAGTCCACTGGGATCTGGTGGTCATCCAGCGTCCCGAGTTTGGCGGGGGCGAAATCTACTTTGATGGCGTCTTAGTGCGCAAGGACGGGCAGTTTGTCTTGCCTGAACTCCAAGCGCTCAACTACTGAGGAGGCACCGATGGCAATCCATAACACTGAGGAACGCAACGGCAAACTGCGCACGACCCTGAAGCTGGAACCCGGCGAACGAGTCGCTCTGTGCCGATGCATGCACTCCAAAGAGTTCCCCTTCTGCGACGGCACGCATAAGCAGATGGAGGGACAGGCTGGTCCCGTGATTGTTGAAGCCCTGACCGAACCTGTGGAAACCGAGACGGCAGAGGAGTGAGCGCCAAGCTCGCTCCTCCTCAACAGGTAGAATCGTGAGGCGATGCGAATCGTTTCGCTGTTGCCAAGCGCGACGGAAATTGTGTGTGCGCTGGGGCTGGGAGATTGCCTGGTTGCCCGAAGCCACGAGTGCGACTACCCACCTGAGGTTCAAGACCGCCCCGTTATCACCTATAGCCTGATTCCGCCAGACCTCCCCAGCAGCGAAATTGACCGCCTCGTCTCCGAAACCCTGATGACCCATGCCACACTCTACGGGCTGGATTTAGACCTGCTCCAAGCGTTGGAACCTGACCTACTGATTACCCAAGCGCTGTGCGATGTGTGTGCGGTCTCGTTCAACTCGGTGCAGGAAGCGGTTGCCCATCTCAGCCCGAACACGCGCGTGCTCAACTTAGAGCCGACAACGCTGGAGGGGGTGCTGGATACCTTCCGACAGGTGGCAGAAGCGGCGGGCGTGCCTGAGCGCGGAGAGGCACTGGTGAAGGAATGCCGACTTCGGATTGAGGCGGTACAAGCACGCACGCGCGGTCAAACCCCCCAGCGCGTTACGCTTCTGGAGTGGTTAGACCCGCCCTTCGCCTGCGGACACTGGAACCCCGAACTGGTTGCGCTGGCAGGAGGCATAGAGGGGCACAGCCAGCCCGGCATGCCTTCACGGCGGCTCGACTGGGAGGAGGTGCTCGCTTGGCAACCTGAGTCAATCGTGATTGCCTGCTGTGGCTTCACGGTCGAACAAACCCTACAAGACCTGCCCGCGGTTCAGTCGCTACCGGGCTGGGAGCAGCTCCCCGCGGTTCGGCAGGGTAGGGTCTTCGTCGCTGATGGGAACGCCTACTTCAGTCGCCCGGGACCGCGCCTCATCGACTCGCTCGAGTGGCTCGCCGATTGCCTCTTAACGGCAGTCCCCACTCAGCCATAATTTAATAGCGAAGCCCACATCAGGTACACTTTGATTATTCGGGGTATTCGTCGTGGACGACATCCATCAAATACCGAATGACAATTTACAAGAGTGGGGTATGCAGGTCTTTCATGCCAGCACGG
>JBDNDR010000125.1:0-6366 GCA_046718995.1 Fimbriimonadales bacterium | reverse complement strand
AGTCAGGGCTAAAGCAGGAGGATTTCATCCCCGCTTCACTGGAACAAGGACGCTACAAAGGACGCCAGTATGCGATGCCGTTCCTCTTAGACGCTGGAGGGCTATTCTGGAACCCGGAACTGTTCCGTCGCGCGGGGCTACGACCCAACCAACCACCCCGCACGCTGGAAACGCTCTTAGAAATTTCCGCACGCCTGACCCAGCGCGACCGCTGGGGCGAAATCCGCGTGCTGGGTATCCGTCCGCCCGAACTCTGGGAGCTGATTGTCGTGTTCGGCGGACAGGTCGTAGACGCGCAAACGGGGGCAATCACCGCCGACCATCCCACCAACATAGAGGCAGGACGCTATCTGCGCGCACTGGTAGAGGCGATGGGTGGGGGCAAGCGCGTACAGGCATTCACTGCAGGGTTCGGCAACGAACAGGGCACCAATAACCCCTTCTTTCTGGGGAAGATTGCGATGATGTTCAACGGGCAGTGGAATCCCTACTGGTTCCAGATTTATGCGCCCCAAGTGCCCTACGATGTCGCACCTTTCCCCCACCCCGCCGACCGACCCCATCTGGCACGAGCTACTTGGATTGGACAGAATATGTTCTGCATCCCGCGTGAGTCGCGCCACCCCCGCGAGGCTTGGGAGTTCTTTGTGTGGATGCAAAGCGAGACGGCTCAACTGCTGTTCGCCGACACGATGCATGGCATTCCCAACATCCGCAAGGTGCTGAAAAACCCGCGCCTGCGCATCCCTCAATCGCCCAACGAAGTGTGGAAGCGCGGGTACGCTAAGTTCCTGGATTTTGTGGATAGCCCCAACGCCCGATTCTTTCCCATCACCCCAGTGGCGACCCTCTACCTCCACGAACTCAGTACGGCTCAGGAGTTCATCATTAGCGGGAACAAGACACCCGAGCAAGCACTGCGCGATGTGCAACAGCGTGTCGCCAGCGAAATGAGACGCTGGAGCTGACTGATGGGTATACTTTTGTGTGGTGCAAAACCACATCTCAACGACCTTAAGGAGGAGACCCTGAATTGAGCAAAATAGGAGTAGGCATCATCGGAACAGGCGGGATAGCGCAAGGACAACATATGCCCGCTTACGCACGCTTGTCAGACCAAGTTCAGATTGTGGCGGTTGCCGACATCAACGAGGAGAGCGCACGTGCCGCTGCGGAAAAGTTCAATGTACCGCATGTGTACACCGACTTCCGCGAAATGTTGAAGCGGGACGACATCCACGCCGTCAGCGTCACCACACCGAACTTCCTCCATAAGGATGCGACGATCGCGGCATTGGAAGCAGGCAAGCATGTGCTGTGCGAGAAGCCACTCGCCCGCAACGCTCACGAGGCACGCGAAATGGTTCAAGCCGCACGCCGAGCGAATCGCATCCTCCAAGTGGCGCTCCAGTGGCGATTCACAGGGATTGGACAGTTCCTCCACAAATACATCCGCGAGGAGGGCAATCTGGGCGACATCTACTACGCACGCGCCCACGCCCTGCGACGACGCGGTATCCCCGGCTGGGGCGTCTTCATCGATAAAGAGAAGCAGGGCGGCGGACCGCTCATCGACATCGGCGTGCATATCTTGGATGCGACCCTCTGGCTGATGGGCTATCCTAAACCTGTGACGGCTTTCGGAGCGACCTACACCAAGTTCGGCAACCGTCCCGATGTGGTTGGGCTGATGGGACAGTGGGACCATACACGCTTCACCGTGGAAGACTTCGCCGTCGGACTCATTCGCTTTGATAACGGTGCCACGGTCACCTTAGAGTCCAGTTTCTGCGCCAACATCGGTGAAGACGAGTTCAACACGCTTCTGCTGGGCGATAAAGGCGGCGTGTTCGCCAACCCGTTCGGCACACCTGCCGTGCGTATCTTCACAGAGAGCAACCGCACCCTCTATAACATCGAGCCTGCCAACATCCCCAACATCAACTCGTACCACTTAGAGGTGGAGCGGTTTGTTGATGCCATCATCCACAACAAGCCCTCGCCTGTGCCCGGCGAGCATGGCTTCTACCTCAACGCCATCATGGACGCGATCTACGAATCGTCCGAAACGGGGCGCGAGGTACAGATTGACACCAGCCTCTGATTTGTGAAGGTCTCATCTGCGTTCTGGGCGATTGTGGTGATGGCGGGCTTCGCCGAGCTGGGCTATGTAACGCTCAATATCTCGGCGATGCCCGTCTATCTCCGCGAAGAGATTGGGTTGGGTGAGGCGACCATTACAGCGGTCGGTTCCGTCTTCCTACTCACCGAGGCGCTCTTTCGCGCACCGATGGGCATGCTCAGCGACCGTATCGGACGGCGTCGGCTTATCGTACTGGGTCCCCTGCTCACGGTCTTCACCGCCTTAGCCACCCTCATCGTCCACCACCCGCTCCTGTTTCTGATACTGCGTGCCTTAGATGGGCTTGGTGCGGCGATGCTCTGGCCCTCTGCCTATGCGGCAATCGGCGATACCGTGCCGAAGGAGCGTCGCTCGTGGGCGATGAGCTTCCTCAATATGACCTATATGGGCGGTGTCGCACTTGGACCCCTGGCGGGCGGGCTGGCGAACGACCTCTCTGGCACGCGCCAAGCCTCGTTCTACCTGGTCGCCGCCCTATTCGCCACAGCGGTGGTCATCGCCTGGCGTTTCTACCCACGCGATGGGCGCCCCAAACCTGCCAACAGCGAGCCAGACCCATCACCCGGCTTCTCTTTCAAGGCGTTTCTGGACGCCGCGAAGATTGTGCCCGGACACTTGCTCGTGGGGTTCATCGTCTTCTTCGGCATCGGGCTGGTGATGCTGTTAGTCAAGCTGTTCGCAATGGACGAGTACGGTATCAGCGAAACGGCGTTCGGGCTGGGGTTGGTGGTGCCTGCACTGTTGATTGCAGGGCTGAGTTTACCTCTGGGACGATTCGCCGACCATATCGGACATATCCGTGGCGTACAGGTGGGACTGAGCCTCGGTGCGCTGGTGATGTGGAGCGTCGTACTGCCTGCCAAACCGCCTATCGTCTGGATTATTATGGCTGCGGGGCTGGGTGCGGTCAGCTTCGTGTTGGCGTTTTCGGCGTGGATGGCAGAGCTGAGCGAGGTCTACCCGGAACGGCGTGGGGTCGTGCTGGGTGCCTCTGGCGCGGCTCAAGGGGTGGGCAGTATCCTCGGTGCGTTGACGGGTGGGCTTCTTTACGAACATGGGGGCTTCACGCTTGGCGATTTCACAATGCCTTCCCACCGAGTACCCTTCTTGGGATGCGCAGTTATGCTCACACTGGGCGCACTGCTCAGCCTGTTTGTCCTCCGCCCACGACGCACCCCCATCACCCCTCACTCCTGATTCCTGCACGGTAGGAGTCGCACCCTGTGTCTTGAATTGATAGTTGGGTGATTCACGATGCGAACATGTTTGATTGCTGGGAATTGGAAAATGCATTTGACCCCCAGAGAGGCATCGGGGCTGGCGACCACCTTGCGTCAACGGATTGGGATGCGTTCGGATGTGGAGATTGTCCTCTGCCCGAACTTCGTGGCGCTCGGCGCGGTTGCTGAAGCGATACGCGGCAGCGAAATGAAGCTGGGTGCCCAAAATGTGTTCTGGCGCGATTCGGGAGCCTTCACGGGACAGATTGCGCCCCCGATGCTGGTCGCCGTCGGATGTGAATATGTGATACTGGGACACTCGGAGACGCGCGGGCGCTTCGGCACCCCCGACCCCGAACTCACCGACGAACATCTCCGCTACTTCAGCGAGAACGAAGCCACGCTCAACAAAAAACTCCACGCCATCCTGCCTCACGGGCTGAAGCCAATCCTCTGTGTAGGCGAAACCTTAGAGGAACGCCAACAGGGGCAAACCGACCGCATCATCCAGGCTCAGCTGGAGGGAGCACTGCAAGGGTTCTCGGCGGACGAGCTGTACGAACTGGTCATAGCCTACGAGCCGGTCTGGGCGATTGGTACGGGGCAAGTGTGCGATGCTGAGGAAGCGAACCGCGTCTGCGGTCTAATCCGCCAGCACCTGCGGAGCCTCTTCGATGAGGAGATGGCGGAATTCGTGCGTGTGCTCTACGGGGGCAGTGTAAAAGCCTCCAACGCCCACGCCCTACTCCACCAGCCCGAAATCGATGGTGCCTTAGTCGGCGGTGCCAGCCTCAACGCCGAAGAGTTCGAGCAGATTACCTACTGCGCCAGTACCCGGTAAAAGTGCGGGTTTCGCCGACTCTTCCGCCGCTTATAACTTGCTTTTAACAATCGGCTGGGGTATAATCCCTACAGATGCATAAGGACAGAGTGCGCGGTCGCCGAGCGACCATAGCGTTCGTGCATCCCAGCGAAGAGGAGTTCGCCAAACTCCTGGACTACTACAAGATTCGCTGGGAATATGAGCCACACACCTTTGTCCTGCGAACCGACGACGACGGCAACCCCAAAGAGAGCTTTACCCCCGACTTCTATCTCCCCGACTACAACCTCTACATCGAGCTGACCGTGCGTCGCGCGAACATCAACCGCCGCAAGAAGCGCAAGATTGCCCTGCTGAGGCTGCTGCGCCCAGACATCCAGATACGGCTGATGAGTGCGCGCGACTTCGAGCGGCTAATGCTCAAATATGGGGTAGAACGGGGTGCTCTTGCGGAGACCCCGTCCGATTCTTAACGACGCTCGTCGGTACGCGTCCGCGTTCCTGAGTGGGGCTCGACAATCGCTTGAGGCGGAGCATAGAGAAACACATGCTCGCTGACCCGCTCTACGCTTCCCTCAATCGCATAGGCGACGCCGTTCAGGAAGTCAATAATCCGTTCGCGCATGCTCTGCGGGGTGGACGCCAAGTTAATCACCTGCTGTACCCCCTCTTTGAGACCATCGGCTACGACACGCGCATCTTCCAGCGTGTGAACTTCCTGACGGATAACGACATGGTAGGGGTGCAGTTTGCGGTAGCGCACGGTGGTGTCCGTAGTGGTTGGGGGAACCTCTTCTTCCTGTTCGCGTGGGAATGCCCATCCGCGCAGGCGCGCCCAGAGGCTGGGACGCTCCTCGTATTCCAGCTCATCCTCGTAGTATCGGCTCATCATTAACCTCCCTGTCTCTACTTGCGCTCGCCGAAGAGGGCGGTTCCGATACGAACCATCGTACTGCCCTCTTCTATAGCGAGCGCAAAATCGTGGCTCATGCCCATAGATAGCCAGCGTCGATTCGCGCTGGGCAACTGTTCGTAGATGCGCCTCAGCGTCTGAAACGCCTTCCGCAAGGCGACCTCATCATCGGTGTACGGGGCGACCCCCATCACACCTTCCAACCGAAGGTTGGGCTGTTTCAGCACCTGCTCAATCAGATGTTCCGCCTCTTCAGGTTTCACGCCTGCACGACTTTCGGCAGGGTCTAAACGCACTTCCACCAACACAGCCTGTTGTAGGTCTAAGTTTTGCGCCCTTTTTTGAATTTCCTGCAACAATTCCTGCCGATCCAGCGACTGAATCAGTGCGAATCGACCCACTACATATTTGGCTTTGTTGGTCTGTAGGTGACCTATGAAATGCCAGCGTATATCATCGGGCAGACTGTGCAACTTTTCGCGGGCTTCTTGCCAATAGTTCTCGCCGAAGTCGCGCACTCCGAGCTGATACGCCTCGGCGATGCGCTCTGCTGGCACGCCCTTGCTGACTGCTACAAGGGTAATCTCGCTGGGATGGCGCCCAACGCGCTCACAGGCGCGCGCAATCGCCGTTTGAAGCGCAGCCCATCGCTCAGACAGGTCACTCATGGAGCGTTTCGGTGTGGGTCTCGGTCGCGTGTTGGATGGCTTCGGCGTATGCCTCTTCTAAGGTGCCGCTCTTGTGGCGTTTGGAAAGCTGTTCTAAGCGTCCGGTCTCCATAAACCAGACCCGCTCTGCGATGTTCACCGAGTGGTCGGCGATACGCTCCAGATAGTGTGCCACCATCATCAGCCACGACGCAGAGGTGACCATATTCGGATGTTGACGCATCACATCTTGGAGTTGGGTTCGGATTTGGCGATAGAGGGCGTCCACTTCGTCGTCCTGCTGACACACCTGAAGTACACGCTGGAGGTCTCGCTTAACGAACGCCTCAATACTATCCAATAGCATTCGGCGTGCGGCGTGAGCGAGGCTGGGAATATCTACCAGACGCACCGCCTGAGGCTCATCGTGGATTTTGCGTGCGGACTTGGCAATATCGACCGCGTAGTCGCCAATCCGCTCTATGTCGGTAATCATCTTCATAATCGTGCCGATAATCCGCAGGTCGCTTCCCATCGGCTGTTGGAGCGCGATAAGCCTCAGACAACTCGCTTCCACCTCCACATCGATCTCGTCCACCTCATCATCTCGGCGAAGCACC
>JBDNDR010000124.1:0-6388 GCA_046718995.1 Fimbriimonadales bacterium | reverse complement strand
GGGCGCACGATTGCCTTCTTCACCGAATATTGTCGGTCTAACCAGACCCGCTCTACAGTTCCAATCGGTAAGTTGGGGGGGTACTTACTGCCGATTCCAGCGGTGATGACTTTATCGCCCACGGCGATAGGAGCTTCGGGTGGGAGGAAGTTGAGGAGAATCTCGCTTTCCCCACGCCCTTCGCAGATGCCCGAGCTGAGTTTTTGCGCGTTGAGCACTTTGGCACTGACCGCCATTCGGGGCGCAACAATCAGCCGAACCAGCGCATGGTGGCTATCGGCTTGAGCCACGACGCCAACAAGCCCATCGCCTGCAACTACGGGTGCGCCCGCCAATACGCCGTCACGAGTACCGCGGTCAATCCGAACGGTCTGTTGACCCGGCTGGAGATAGTAGGCGATGACCCGCGCCCCGACCCATTCGCCCGGAAGACTGGGACGCACTTGCAGGAGTTTTTGCATCTGGCGGTTCTCCTGCTGAAGCGCTTGTAGGCGTTCCAGTTCCATGCGTAGGCGCGCGTTCTCTTGGGCTAACTCGTCGTGCGAGCGCACCACTTGCTGGGCGCGGGTGAGGGTACTCAACCAACCGCTGACGCCGTTGGTGAGTGAGCGTATCCCATTCTCGAACGGAATGACGACCGAGCGCACCAACGCGGTCATCAGGTTGGGCTGATTGTGGTGCGTGCGGTGGTTATGGTAGACCCCCAGAGCAACTCCTGCGCTTGCCAACACCACCAACAGCCAACGATGACGCAGGCGCATAGGTCACCTCTTGCGTCCATAGGGGGGTTGAACAACTTTGCCTCGCCCTTGGGCAGATTGAAGGACTTTGCGTAGGAGCGGGTTCGTGTCGATCTCCTCCAAAACCTTACCTGTGCCCAACACCACGCACGAGGTTGGGTCGTTAGCCACATAGACCGGCATGCCCGTCTCCACTTGGAGCAAAGCGTCCAGCCCACGCAGGAGTCCACCCCCACCACAAAGCACGATGCCCTGATTCATGATGTCGGCTGCCAGTTCGGGGGGCGTGACCTCCAGAGTCTGTTTGACCGCTTCCACGATGGCGTTGACCGGTTCAGCAATCGCCTGGCGGATTTCTTCGGAGGTGACACGGACACTGCGTGGTAGACCACTGATGAGGTCGCGTCCGCGCACTTCCATCTCTAACTCTTCATCCAGCGGGTAGGCAGAACCGACCTCAATTTTGACTTGCTCGGCGGTGCGCTCGCCGATGAACAGGTTGTAAGTTCGGCGCACATAGTTAGCGATAGCCTCGTCAATCTCATCGCCCGCCACACGGATAGACCGGCTGGCGACAATCCCTGCAAGTGAGATGACCGCCACTTCGGTCGTGCCACCCCCGATATCGACGACCATAGACCCTGTCGGCTCAACAACAGGCAATCCGACCCCGATGGCTGCCGCCATCGGCTCTTCAATCACATAGGCTTCGCGGGCGCCGGCACGCATCGCCGCTTGGAGGACAGCGCGCCGCTCGACTTCGGTGACTCCGCTGGGGATGCCGACCACCATACGCGGGGGTATCCATCGGTGGCGCGAGACTTTCGCCGCATAGTACTGGAGCATCTTCTCGGTCTGTTCAAAGTCGGCAATCACGCCATCTTTCAGCGGACGCACTGCCACGATGTTCGCTGGGGTGCGTCCCAGCATCCGCTTCGCCTCTTCCCCTACGGCGAGCGGCTTGCGCGTGTCTTGGTCGATGGCTATCACAGAGGGTTCACGGAGCATAATCCCTTTGCCCCGCACATGAACCAAGGTGGTGGCTGTTCCCAAGTCTATTCCCAAGTCGCGCCCGAACCGTCCGAGTACCCGTGAAAAGAAGAACACGCTCTGGTCTCCCTCAAGCACAAAGTATACCCTACGACCTTCGACTCAAAAACCTGTCAACATTCCCTATCTCGCTCCGAGTCGATGTGGCACAACCCCTTCAGGGGAGACTTCCCCGAGACACAAGCAGGAGGCGATAAAGATGAGGTTCAAGGTACTGGGCGCCGTGGTGGCGCTGTTAGCGGTTAGTGTGGTTTTTGCTCAGATGGTTGTGACCCGCGTGACGGCGCGGGGCTATGCGACAAACTCAAGCAGTCAGCGACTGGACTTCCAATTCTCATCGGCACGGATGCAGAGTGGTTCCAACACGCGATACCTTGGCAACGGTTCATTCCGATGGCGAAGCGGCTCGAATGTCTACCAAGTGACGATTCGTCGTGTGAGCGCTATGCTTGCGCTTAATGAGGGCGACAGGGTTGTTGAAATGAGCGGTACCGCCGAACTGAGGCAGGGAAGCAACTTTCTCGGCGGGCGCACTCAGCGCAATGTGGGCGCGTTCACGCTCCGATTGGTCGACCGTGCGGATGACGACGAGGACGATACTGTAGAGTTCTCCTTCAGCGCCGGTGCAGGGTTGAACGCGGTGAACATCTACTACACAGGAACGGTTCAGGATGGCTCCCAGCTGAACATCGTGGAAAACACATTCTGATGACCCTTAGGGAACGGTAGCAGGGAGGGGGCAGGGCAGATTGCCTTGCCCCCGAACTGCTTTTAGGCTTTCGGGATGAACTGTCCGAAGTCGCTCACGCGCCGAGTGAAGCCCGCCAGCAGGCGCGCCGCGTTCTCTACATCGTCCAGCGCCAGCAACTCGCATGGAGTGTGCATATAGCGCAGGGGCACAGACACCAGTCCGGTCGCCATACCCGCTCGGCTAATCTGCATCGCATTGGCGTCGGTTCCCGTGCCTCCACCTGCAGCCTCAATCTGGTAGGGGATGCCCTCCGACTCGGCGGTCTCTACCAGCAGCTCAAACACGCGTGGGTTGATGTTCGCCCCGCGACAGATGACCGGACCCTTGCCGGGGATGATTTCCCCAACGCGTTTCTTATCCACACTGGGGTAGTCCGAGGCGTGCGTGACATCCACTGCGATGCCGATGTGGGGGTCTACCCCGTAGGCGCTGGTGCGCGCTCCACGCAGACCAATCTCTTCCTGAACGGTCGCCACTGCGAACACGCCACAGCTGGGTCGGTTTTCGGCGAGTAGACGGAGCGCCTCCGCCACAATGAACGAACCCATCTTGTTGTCGAAGCCGCGGGCGGTCGCGAACCCGTTCTGCATCTCTTGGAACTCTTGAGCGATGGTAATCGGGTCGCCGATGCGCACATGGGCTTGGGCATCGGCTTTATTTTTCGCCCCGATGTCGACCCAGAGGTCGTGGAGCTTCGGTGCCTTCCCGCGCTCGTCGTCCTCCAGCAGGTGGATTGGTTTCTTGCCGATGACCCCGTAGATAGCCCCCGACTTCGTGTGAACCCACACGCGTTGACCGACCGGGATGACGGGGTCGTGCCCCCCAATCGGTCCGAAGTAGAGGTAGCCCTCCTCCGAGATATACTTGACGATGAAGCCAATCTCGTCCATATGCCCGGCGAACATCACGCGGGGGGTGGCGTCGGGGTTGATCGAGGCAATCACATTGCCCATCACATCGGTTTCGACCTTATCGGCGAACTCGCGGGTGTACGCTCGGTAGACCTCACCAGCACGCTGTTCGTAGCCCGAGGGCGAAGGTGTATTGACAATAGTTTTCAGAAACGCCAAAGATTCTGCTCTCATAGCGGCTCTCCTATCTGAGGAATTAGGTTTGCCATTTCGAGGGCGCTCAGTGCTGCTTCGGCGCCTTTGTTGCCCATCTTACCGCCTGCGCGTGCCAGCCCCTGCTCAAAAGTTGCATCGGTGAGGATGCCCAGTGCAATTGGGATACCCGTTTCCATCATCAGGCTCATGAGTGCCGAGCAGACCGAACCACTGATATGTTGGGCGTGGCTCGTCTCGCCTTGAAGCACTGCCCCTAAGCAGATAATGGCGTTGTAGCGTCCTGTTCGGGCACAGGCACGCGTGGCAATAGGGATCTCCCAACTACCGGGCACGGTGATGATATCGATTCGCTCGGGGTCGGCGCCGTGGCGTATCAGGGTCTGTACGGCGCCTTCGCGCAGGCGGTCTGTAATCAGTTCGTTATATCGGCTCACGACGATGGCAAAGCGCGCTTGTGAAGCGTTCAGAGTTCCCTCTATACGGCTCATCGCCTACACTATACCCGATAGCCTAATCAGGGGTATCCACAATCAGCGTGACCGGACCGTCGTTGAGCAGGGAGACCTGCATATTCGCCCCGTAAACGCCCCGTTGTACGGGTACGCCCTCCGCTTGGAGACGCTCGCAGAACAGATGATAGAGCTTTTCACCCTGCTCGTAAGAAGCCGACTCGGTGAAGCTGGGACGGCGTCCCTTTCGGCAGTCGCCATACAAGGTGAAGTTGGAAACCACCAGCATCGCTCCCCCGACCTCTGCGGTAGACCGGTTGAGCTTGCCTTGCTCATCTTCAAACAGCCGTAGCCCAGCGACCTTCTGGGCAAGCCAACTGGCTTTGTCGGGGGTATCGCTCTGGTGGACGCCGAGCAGAATCAACACCCCGATACCGATTTCGCCCACGACCTGACCGTCCACCTCCACTTTCGCCCAACGCACACGTTGGAGAACCGCTCGCATCAGTTGCGCCCCCTGCTATTCTTTTCGGACATCACGCGCATCACCGAGATGACCGAGTCGATCCCTCCCAGCTTTTGGGTTGCCGTTCGGAGCTCTTGGGCGCTATGGACTTCTATGGTCATGAAAATCTGGGCGATATGGGCTTTTTTGCGCTCCACGCTGATCTTGCCGATATTGATTTGCATCCCTGCCAGAGTGGCGCTGATGTCTGCCATCACGCCGGGTCGGTCTTCGGTCTCTATGATGAGTCCTGCTGGGTAGACCTTATCGTTTCGGCGCACCCACTCGATATTCATCACGCGTTCGGGTTCGCTATCTTCCAGTTTGCGCAGGTTGGGGCAGGAGGCGCGATGGACGATAATCCCGCGCCCGCGCGAGACGAACCCGCGCAGCTCGTCGCCGGGCAAGGGGTAGCAGCAGTTGGCGCGCTGAGTGAGGTACCCATCGGCGTCTTCAATCTGCATGGAGCGGATTTCGCGCCCGGTGGGGGTGAACGGCGGCGATGGGGTAGGGGAGGCACCTTGAGTAGGGCGCAACCGCTGGAGGACTGCCTGCACACTGGTCAGCGACTCGCCAATGCTGGCATAGAGGTCTTCCTCCGTTCGCATGTTCATCGCCTTGAGCACTTCGGGGAGCTGTTCACGGAACGCGTTCTGTAGAGGGGTATTGCGCGCGAGTTCACGCTCCAGAATCTCTTTGCCCATCCGAACGAACTCGGCGCGCCGCGATTGGCGGAGGTAGTTGCGTATCTTACTGCGTGCGCTGGAGGTTCGGGCAATCCCCAGCCAGTCGTAGCTCGGTTGCGCATTCGGGCGGGTCTGAATCTCCACCACATCGCCTGTCCGCAGTTCGTAGTTCAGCGGCACAATCTGCCCGTTCACCAGCGCTCCCACACAGCGGTTGCCGACCTCAGTATGCACACGATAAGCAAAATCGATGGGTGTAGAGCCTTTCGGGAGGTCGTACACATCGCCTTTGGGCGAGAAAACGAAGACTTGGTCGGGAGAGAGGTCGCTGAACACATCGGAGAGGAACTGGCGATGGCTCTTCGAATCGGTCAAATCGCGCAGTTGTCCCTGCAGGTCGGGCATCTGGATGGGTTTCTGGTCGGCGCGTAGGTTCTCGCCCTCTTTGTAGCGCCAGTGCGCCGCCACGCCATACTCGGCAATCTGGTGCATGCGCCAGGTGCGTATCTGGATTTCCAGAGTGCGCTCGCTGGGACCGATGACCTTCGTGTGGAGCGATTGATAGCCGTTCGGCTTCGGCGCGGCGATGTAGTCGTAGAACATCGTCGGCACAGGACGCCAGAGGTCGTGGACAATCCCCAACACCATATAGCATTCCTCTACCGTGTTTACCAGCACTCGGAGCGCAATTAGGTCGTAAATCTGCTCAAAGTCTATCTTCTGCTGTTTCATCTTATTGTAGATGCTCCAGAGGTGTTTGGGGCGTCCGGTGACCTCTGCGCGGATTTCGCGTTCCCAGAGCCGCTCTTTGAGTTTGCGAATCAGCTCTTGAACCTCCATCTGGCGCTCTGCACGGGTCTGAGCCACCTTCTGGCTAATCTCTCGGTACTCTTGGGGGTAGAGGTACTTGAACGAGAGGTCATCTAACTGCGATTTGATTGTCCATAGTCCAAGTCGGTGGGCAAGGGGCGCGTAAATCATCAGTGTCTCGCGGGCAATCTGAATCTGCTTGTCGCGTGGCATCGAATCGAGCGTCTGCATGTTGTGGAGGCGGTCTGCCAACTTGATGAGCAGTACCCGCAGGTCTTCCGAGACCGACACGAACAGTTTGCGTAGGTTCTCGGCGCTCTTGCGAATAAT
>JBDNDR010000123.1:0-6407 GCA_046718995.1 Fimbriimonadales bacterium | reverse complement strand
GAAGGAGGGGGTCAGCGTTCCAATCCCCACACGAACCTGCCCCCTAAACGCAAGGAGAGGGAAGCCGTATGCTTCCCTCTCCGCACCAACACATTACCAGAAGGAGTGAGTATCAAGAGTCGCTGTTAGCGCTTAGGCTCAACGCTTACGACGACGCCATCCCAGAAGGCTGGCGACTCCCGTGCCCAACATGAAGAGGCTTGCAGGCTCGGGAACGACCTCAAAGTTGTAGGTTTCTGTTTGACTGTTAATAGTCCATGAGATGGTGTCAACGGCGCCTCGGAAGGTACCCCAACCCGAACCAATCCCAGACGAAAAGCCTGCGATAATCCAGTTTCCTACCTGACTCTTCCATGTGTCTAAGGTCCAGTCATAGCCGGAGTAGATACCACCGAGTGCTCCGGTGCCCCAGAGTTTGGTGGTTCCTGAGACGGTGTCGCTTATCCACTGGTCGGTCGGGACAGGTACTGTACCGATGTTGTAAGCGCGCTCGAACACGAGGTATCCAGTTTGCGATGTATTGGGGTTCACGAGGAAGACTCTCAGCGCCGGATGGAGCCAGGAGTTGGCATTGCCACCACTAACGCGATACCAATCATAACTCATCGAGTCGAGTTGGCTAAGAGTACCAAATGCTTGGGAGAAAGTGCCATTATTGGGGTCAAGATTGAAGCTAACTCGGAACTCCACATCCGCTTTGGACGACGACCCGGTCGAAGTGAACCAAACCGAACCGTTGCCGTTGCGAGGTAGGTCAGTGCGAATACCTATCTGACCGTTACCGCGCACATTACGGTACGCCCAGCCAGTGGCGCCTATCGCTTGCCCTTGATTGCTGGTGCCAGGATTGGTAAACAGGTCGCCCGGAGCAGTGTTGTTGGAATACACCGTTACCGGTGAGGTATACGCCGAACACATCAGCACGAAGCTCAACGCAATCAGACCGTATCTATTCATAATGTCATCTCCATGCTTTAATGACTCAAAAAAGCGTCAAAAGCGGACACTCTTTTGGCTCTATGTGCCTGAAAGAGCAAAAGATGTGCCAAATGCTGTAATTAGAAGAGAGGCGGAAGAAAACTATTCTTTTTACGAGCCTTTTGTCGTGAATAGGCTGGCATCGGGATGAGGATCGACGCTAATTATGGAATAACCTCTTCGCAACGACAGGAGGTCAAGGTGAGTGGGTGGACGCAAGCAATCTTGTGGCTTAGTTTGGGACTTTATGGGTACCTGATTGTACACCACACTTTGCAAGCATTTCTCTCGCGTCAGAAGGGACTCAACTGGCGCCTTGTGGGATTTCTGGTGAGTAGTCTTCTCTTTAGCTTCTTTGACCAGCAGCTTTACCGTTCAGACACTAGCCTCACAGCCTCCTGCTATCCATTCGCTCTGGGTCAGTTCCTCGCCTCTTCGGTCTGTGCGACGCTATTTGTGTGTATTCTCAACGAAATCCTGGACTTGGATCTTAAACCACTGGGACGCTTCCTCGTTGCGATCACAGGAGTGCTGGTCGTCTTAGCCCCGTTCGGCTTCGTCCTCGCTCCCTCGTTGGAGGGGATTTATCTTCCCCTGCTCGGTGTCTACTACCTCCGCGCCGAAAGCACTTTGCTGGGTCAACTATTCTCGCTGGTCTACCTTACAGCGTTCCTGTTTGTCTATATCCGTGCCCTCAAACGCTGGAGGCAGATGGACCGGTATGACCGAATTCTCACAGCCATGTTGGCGCTGATGATACCGCTTGTCGTGGTGGATATGGCGGTCTACTATGGCTTCTTCTCGTTCGTGCCCACTTGGAATTGGGCGTACTTCGTGATTGCGTTGGCGCTCTCCATTCGCCTTAATGCGGAAATCTACCAGCTCAACAGTGAGTTGGAGCAGGCGAACCTTGAAATCCAACAGGCATACCGTCAGATGGTGGAACAGGAACGGCTGAGTACCATCGGTCAGATTGTGCGTGGGATTGTGCATGACCTGAAGAACTACTTCAACACGGTTCAGTCGCTGGCGGATGTGGGCGTGCGGAGGCTACAGCGCGACCCCGAGTTTGACCCCGCCGACTACTTCCAAAGCATCGGATTGACCACTCGGCAAGCGCATGGATACCTCTTGGACTTATTAGCGATAACAAAGGAAGAAGGGGATGCCCACTTGGAGTGGGTGTCGCCCTGCCAAATTGTGCAGGAGGTGCAGAGGCTCTCAGGGGCCCATCTCTTGAACCCCCCTGTACAGATTGAGAATCACCTGCCACTCAATCTCCAGATTCACGCTGACCGACGCTACCTGATGCAGATGTACCTGAATCTCACCCTGAACGCCATTCAAGTCCTGAAAGACTGGGAAGGCACACGCAAGGTCATCTTTGATTGGTATGCCGAGGGCAATGAGACCGTGTTGACGATACGCGATACAGGACCCGGCATGCCCGAAGAGGTTCGCGCCACCCTGTTCCAGCAAGCTATCACCACCAAGCAGGGCGGTACAGGAATTGGGCTGATGCTGGTCTGGAGGGCGGTTCAGAAACACCACGGCTCCATCACGGTGCAATCGGAACCCGGACAGGGCACGACCTTTATCGTGCGCCTTCCGACGCCCGCCCATCTGGAACAAGTAGACCCCGAAGCGATATTGGTGCAGTCCGCCTGAGTGACCCAAGAGACCCGCCAGAGACGCCCCTACATCCACTCTGTTCAGCCATAATTGGGACTATGCGGATTGATGTCATCACGCTGTTCCCAGAGGTGATTGAATCGGGCACACGCTACAGTATTGTTGGGCGCGCGCAGGACTGGGGGTTGGTGTCCATCCGAGCCATCCAACTGCGCGATTTCACCACCGACAAACACCACACCACCGATGATGAACCCTACGGAGGGGGTGCAGGGCTGGTGATGAAACCGGAACCCATCTTCCGGGCGGTTGAATCGTGTCTCAACCCAGAGGAAACTTCGCTCCCACGCATCATTTTGCTGGAGCCACAGGGTACACTTTATACCCAGTCGTTGGCGGAAGAGCTGGCGGAGGAGTCGCACCTCATCCTGCTCTGTGGGCATTATGAAGGCATAGACGCCCGCGTGCGGGAGCATCTGGCGACCGATGTGATTAGTATCGGCGATTTCGTGTTGACGGGAGGCGAACTGCCCGCGCTGATACTCATCGACTCGGTGGTGCGCCTACTACCCGGAGCCATCCATTCCGCCGAGTCGTTAGGACAAGACTCCTATGCGGACGGGCTGTTGGGGTATCCTCAATATACGCGTCCGGAGGAGTTTCGTGGTTGGCGCGTGCCCAGCCTGCTCCTGTCAGGCAATCATGGAGCGATTGCGCGATGGCGACGCAAAGAGCAACTGCGTCTGACCCGCCGCTATCGTCCCGACCTGCTGGCACGAGCCTATTTGACGAAGCAGGATGTGGAACTATTGAGAGAAATAGCGAACGAGGAGGCACAGTCATGAAACAGACCGTTTTAGCAGAGATTGAACAGCCGTACCTGAAGACCGATGTCCCGGAGTTCCGTCCGGGCGACACGGTGCGCGTGCATGTGCTCGTGCGCGAGGGCAACAAGGAACGCACCCAGATTTTTGAGGGCGTCGTGATTGCGCGCAAGAACCGCGGCATCGCCGATACCATCACCGTGCGCAAGGTCTCCTATGGCGTTGGTGTGGAGCGCACCTTCCCCATCCACTCGCCGACCGTCGCCAAGATAGAGGTGATGCGCAAAGGGAAAGTGCGTCGCGCCAAGCTGTACTACCTGCGCAACCTGTCGGGTAAAGCGGCTCGCTTGAAGGAAGACATCAATCGCTAATGGAGCCGTTCGCTCAGCCGTCGGGACCGCTGAACTGGATTGAGACGCTGGCGCGCCTCCCCATCTTCACCGTGGTGATGGCGATGGCGGTCTTTACTGCCATTCGGCTGGTCACCTATCCCTTCCAAAACCGGTTTGCCCGCTTCCTCAATAACCTGTTGGACGCTGTGGTCTATGCGGGCATCCTGGTCTATCTGATTATTCGCCCCTATCTGGTTCAGCCGTTCTACATCCCCTCCGAGTCGATGCTCCCCACGCTCAAGGTGGGCGATGTGGTGATGGTGGGCAAGTTCAGCTATCTGATAGGGGAACCGAAGCGCTTTGATATTGTGGTCTTCCGCGCACCCGATTGGGCACTCAACCCGTGGCAAGTGCCGGGTAAGACCGACTTCGTCAAGCGCCTGATTGGCCTGCCCGGCGACATCGTCGAGGTCAAAGCGGGCGAGGGACTCTATATCAACGGCAAGCGAATAGAAGAGCCATACATCAACGCCGTCCCCCAGTACTCGATGAAAATCATCAACGGGACAGTCTATTCCTACGATTCGTTCGGCAATATCGAGAAGGGTGACCGCAATGTGATGCGTGCGCCCGTGTTTGACCCTGAAGAGCGGTCGCTGGTGATGCGCACGCCTTCCCAGCCGATTCCTAAGGGGAAGTATCTGATGCTGGGCGATAACCGCAACGCCAGCAGTGATAGCCACCACTGGGGACTGCTGGACGCCGAGAATGTGGTGGGCAAGGCGCTGTTTGTGTTCTGGCCCCCCCAGCGGATTGGCGCCGCGAACCGTACCCCTCTGCCCGAAGTGCCCCCTAACGCACCGTAATCAGGGGGCGAATATCCTCCATCTTCTTCGGTCCGATCCCGCGCACCTCAAGCAGGTCGTCCACCGACTGGAACGGACCGTTCTGCTGGCGATGTTCCACGATGCGTCGGGCGAGCGTCGCACCTATTCCGGGCAGGGCTTCTAACTCTTCAGCACTGGCACGGTTGATATTGATGGGGAACTTGGGCGTGGCAGTCGGAGAGCGCTCTATCTCGCGTCCACTTGGGGCAGAGCTTTTTGAGCTGGTGGCGAGTGTAGGTACAGGCACTTCACCCTTGCGTGGAACATAGATTTTCTGCCCATCGGTGATAGGCTCGGCGAGGTTCAGGGCGTCGAGGTCGGCGTTCTGAGTCGCTCCGCCGGCTTGCTCCACCGCATCGGCGACGCGGCTCCCTGCAGGCACTTGGTAGACCCCCGATTTTCGGACAGCACCCGATACATGCACTACCAGCGTCTCCGCTGTTTCGGGTGTGGGGGTACTCTCGGCAGTTTCGGTTTCGGTCGGGCTGGGCGCACTGAGGTCTATCGTCTCCACATGGGCGGGTGTTTCGTTGGCAGGTTCAGACCAGCTGGGTAGGAGTTGACTGGTGTTGGCGTTCATTGGCTGGGTTCCACTGCCCCAACCGTAGCCCAGTATCCCTGCCAACAGCAGCGACATTGCGTAGAATGCAAGCAACTTGAGCTTCTCCTTCGGCTCCAGTTTCTCCCAAAGTTCAAGCATGGTTTCACGCTCCTTAGCATTTCTTCAAGATAACGATGTACTCGTAGCGCATCGTTAGGTCTTTTTCGCCCTTGATGTTGGAAGGTGCGTTTTGGGAAGGCATACGCTTATTGGAGATGGCACGCACAATAGTTCTCTGATGTTGGAAGCCCTGGTGTTCAACAAAGTCGGCAACAATTTTGTCTGTAGGGAGTTCAATACCTTTCACTCTACGGTTCCCGACAACAAAACAGGCATATTTGCCGCGCTTGACTCGTTTCGCCAACGGAACAACACAACGGTACAGGTCTTGATAGAACGCGAAGACCTCCTGGGCACGTCGCTCATTTTGGCGAGCAATCGACTCAAGAGACTCGTATAAAAGGGCAGAAGGGAGTTCTGAGGTAATCTCGGCAGGGCGTGCACCAAGCGAGGTTCTATCCACCGTCTCCTCCAGTCCCAGCCATCTCAGCGATAACCTTGAGAACTGACCGTATGCCACAGTGGTTCTCGAGTCGCCATAGGGCGGCGAAGTCAGGATGAGGTCTACCGACTCTTCCTCTAAGGGGATGCCTGTTGCGCTGTTGTGTTCCTCAATTTTAAGAGTGACCTCGCGGGGCAAAAGGCTGCTGTAAAAGCTTGTTAGTAAACCGATATTTCTCAGCGAGATTTCCTTGAAGACTTTTAAAACATCGGAAGCGCCGTTGTTTTCACTTTTCCTCAACAACTTGAATTCGTTGTACCTTGTATTAGACACCCTCCGAACCGTTTCCGAAAAAGCAACCTTGAAGAAGTTCGATACCGCTTCCTCAGGTAGGGCGAGTATAGACCGTCTTAGACGCGATAAGTCGTGAATGACATGCTCCTCGAACCAATAGCGAATATTGGGAAACTCAACGCACTCAGGTTGGGCATGTCGGTAGGAGTGTACGATGACATCCAGAGCCGCCATGAGCTTTTTCTGTGGGATAGGGGTTGCCCTGACTCTGGCGATGAGCAGGGCTAACGGATTGATGTCATAGCCGATAAAGTGCCTCCCGTTCGCTAAGCATTCTACCGCCGTGACGCCTGACCC
>JBDNDR010000122.1:0-6409 GCA_046718995.1 Fimbriimonadales bacterium | reverse complement strand
CCTCTGGATTGCGCAGGGTCTCCACGAAGCGAGCCTCCCGATAGAAGTGCTCCATCCTGTGGAGTTGCTGGCGCGTGCCTATGCGTGAGGCGTGCGTGTTTTAGGGCACCGTCTCGGTATCCATAGGTTTCATGCTGTTGAGTTCTTGGAAGTGGGCTGGGTCAGTGAACGCCTCCACAATTGTCGGGTCGAACTGAGTTCCGCTGTGTTGACGCAGTTCCTCCAGAGCCTGCTCGGTACTGAGTGCAAGTCGATACGGACGGTCGTGGGTCATCGCGTCGTAGGCATCGGCGACCGCCACGATGCGCCCCCAGAGCGGGATTGTCTCACCTGCCAGCCCATAGGGATAGCCTTGCCCATCCCACCGCTCGTGATGGGAGAGTGCAATCTGCCGAGCCATCTCGATGGTTTCGTGGGGGCACCCCTCTAAGATGCGCGCTCCAATAAGCGTGTGTTTGCGCATGGTCAGGTGTTCCTCGGAGGTAAGAGTGCCGGGTTTGAGCAGGATGGAGTCGGGGATGCCGATTTTACCCACATCGTGCAGGGGAGCGGCGTGCCGCAGTTGGTAGAGTGTGGTCTCGTCTAAGCCCAACACGCGCCCAATCATCTCGCTCAAGCGTCCCACCCGCACGATATGCTGACCCGTGACATCATCGCGGTACTCGGCGGCGCGTGCTAACCGTTCCAGAATTTCTAAGCGCGCCAGCTCTAAGTCGCGTGTGCGCTCGCTTAGGAGCTGCTCTACCGTATGCTTCTCACGCGCCAACGACCGGTGTAGGTGGCGCAGTTCCAACAGGTTCCGAATCCGCAGGAGCGCCTCGGTCACATCAAACGGCTTATTCAAAAAGTCGGTTGCGCCTGCAGTGAGGGCTTGGTTCTTGATTGCAGGAGAGGGGTCGGCAGTCAGCACAACCACGGGAATCATATTGTCTTCACTTTGCGCACGGATTAGGCGTATCAGATTGTCACCCTCCGTGCCGTTGAGATGCCAATCAATCAAGGCTAAATCAGGGCGAACCGTCTCTAAAATCTCTGGCACAGGCTCAACTCGGCTCGTGGCGTATACATAGCGATACCCCGCACTGGACAGCAGTTCCACTAAAAATTCTAAGGTGGTCGGTTCATCGTCTACCACCAAGATAATATCCTGCAATCCATCTACATGTTTCAGCATAGCCACCACCACTTGAAAAAGTTTGTTACTGACCTCAGGGGTTGTCTCTCCGTAGCCCCGACGCATCCTGCGCTTGAGTGCAGTAATTATACAGGGGCATTTCGGAGATTCCTGCTTAAGTCGCAACGGAAATACCCTGAATAGAATAAGGTACAATCGGCGTTATGGAACTGAGCGCCTTAATTAAGCGCGTCTTGGAAGGAGACGACCTCAACGAAGAGCAGGCAGAACAGTTACTGAATGCAATGATGCAAGGTGAACTGACCCCTGTGCAGATAGCAGGGATTTTGATGGTGATGCGCACACGGGGCGAGACCCTCGAGGAGCTGGTCGGCTTCGCACGGGCGATGCGGGCGAACTCGGTGCATGTGCCCGTAGCAGTTCCGAACCTTTTGGACACCTGTGGCACGGGGGGCGACCTGCTGAAAACTTGGAACCTCTCCACGGCAACCGCCTTTGTGGTCGCTTCGACCGGTGTACCTGTTGCCAAGCACGGCAACCGTGCGGTCAGTAGCAAGTGCGGCAGTGCCGATGTGCTGGAAGCACTGGGCGCGCGAATCGATTTGACGCCCGAACAAGTGGCGAGCTGTATTGAGCAAGTGGGGGTCGGTTTCTTGTTCGCCCCCGTGCATCATCCAGCGATGAAACATGTGGCGCCTGTGCGACGGGAACTGGGCGTGCGTACGGTATTCAACTTGCTGGGACCGTTGACCAACCCAGCAGGCGCCAAACGCCAGCTGCTGGGGGTGTTCAGCTGGGAGTGGCTCACGATGATGGCGGAGGCACTCGCTCGCCTGGGCACGGAACGCGCCTGCGTGGTGCATGGGATGGATGGTCTGGATGAGGTCTCGCCCATAGGGGTCACAGTGTGCGCGCACCTGAAACCAGACGGCACCCTCGAAACCTTTGAGTTCACCCCGACCGACTTAGGCTTGGAGCCAGTGCCCGAGCGTGCGCTCGCTGCGGGCGAAACTCCCGAAGAGAATGCGCGCATCCTGCGCTCTGCCTTGTCGGGTGATGACGAACTGCGGATGCGCGCGCTCTTGCCGGGAGCGGGCGTCGCACTTTGGGTGGCAGGGCGAGCCGATACAATCCAAGACGGGATCTGGATTGCCCAGCGCGCCATCGAGTCGGGACGCGCCGAAGAGACACTCGACGATTTCATCGCCTTCACGCAGTCGATATAGCCGAACCTAACACGAGGAGGCTCAAACACCGTGAATGTCCGACGCTTCGTTGAACGGCGACGCCCCCGCTGGGAGCGGTTTGAACAGATGGTGGAACTGCTCCGAAACTCACGGAGCGAGCCGTTGAACCGAGAGGAGTTGTATGAACTCGGACGGCTCTACCGCCTGGTGGCGACCGACTTAGCCTATGCGCGCCAGCAAGGGGCTGATACGCAGGTGGTAGATTACCTCAACAGCCTGTTGGCAAAGGCGCACGCCGTGCTCTATCGCACGCGGCGTGGGAGCCCCCTTCAGGGATTGCGCACCTTCTGGTATGCTTTCCCCGACGCCGTGCGCCGCCATTTTCGGCTGGTACTGGTCTGCATCGGGCTGTTTCTGTTGGGCGCTATCATCCCCTATCTGATGGTGCTTGCCGACCCCAGCTGGGAGGCGCGCTTGATCGCCCCAGCTTGGAGCAGTGTGCTGAATCAGTGGAAGTCGGGTGAGCAGCGGGCGGTTGGCGAAGCGACGGGTTCGTCTCTGATGTTCAGCTTCTATTTCGTCAACAACACGCGGGTTGCCCTGCTGGCGTTTGGGTTGGGTTTCTTCTTCGGGATTCCGACCGTCTACCTGATGTGGAGCAACGGTTTCCTGATAGGACTCTTTGCCGGAGCGCTGCAGAATGTCGGCAAGCTCGGCTTTTTCTTGGTTTCCATCTATCCCCACGGCGTGCCCGAGCTGGGTGCGATTTTCCTGTGTGGGGCAGGTGGGCTAATCTTGGGGCGGGCGATGCTGATGCCGGGCGACTTGACACGAATCGAGTCGGTTCGGCGTGCAGCGCCCGATGCGTTCTGGCTCCTCGCTGGCTCTATGGTTCTACTCTTAATAGCCGCGTTCACAGAGGCGTTCTTCTCATTCTACGCCTTCCCCAGTTGGGCGAAGTTCCTCTGGGGCACGGTGGCACTGATTGCCTTGAGCGCGTACATCGTTCTGGTGCGCAAGCCCGATACGAATCAGGTACACTGAATCGCACGGAGGAGATAACAGATGACAAAGTACATGGCTCTCTTCGTTGCACCCGCTCTGATGGCTCTGCTGATGGCGTGTCAACCGCAAAATAGCGCGCTTGCCAACGGCACCCCCGAACAGGAGACCCAACCCATGCAAACCGAGCAAGAGAAAACTCAAGAGAAGAAGGAAGAAGCGAAGAAAGAGGCATTTGTGAAGTTGAGCATCCGCAATAAGGGCGAGGTCATTTTGCAGATTGACCTCCAAGAGGCGCCCCAGACCGGAGCCAACTTCCTCAAACTGGTACAGGAGCACTTTTACGACGGAATCGTTTTCCATCGGGTGGTGCCCAAGTTCGTGGCTCAAGCAGGTGACCCCCTGACGAAAACGCTGCCCTTAGACGACCCACGCATCGGTACGGGCGGACCCGGCTACAATGTCAAGTTCGAGCCGAATAAGCTCAAGCACAAGCGGGGTTCACTCGGTTTGGCGCGCGCCCAAGCACTGGACAGCGGCGGAAGCCAGTTCTACATCTGCTTGGAAGACCTACCCCAACTGGATGGCAACTATGTCGTGTTCGGCAAGGTGGTCAAGGGTATGGAGATTGTCGACCGAATCGTGCGCGGGGATGTAATCGAGAAAGCCGAGATAATTGAGAACCCCGATGCACCGAAATCCAAACCGTCGGAGGGGAAAGACCAAGAATGATTGAAGACGGGTTAGCAACGGAGTTGATTCTCAAGGCGGAGGCGCTTCTGGCAGAAGAGGCACCTCTGCCTGAACGCCTTCAGAAACTGATGCAACTGCTCAAAGACCACCAGCCCCACTACCACTGGGTGGGTATCTATTGGCTCAAGGGGAAAGAACTCATTCTCGGACCGTATGTCGGACCGCCGACCGAGCATGTGTGTATTCCTGTGGGGCGTGGCGTATGTGGCACGGCAGTCGCCGAGAACGCCAATCAGATTGTGTATGATGTGCGGGAGCGGTCTAACTATCTGGCGTGTAATTTGGAGACCCGCTCCGAGATTGTGGTACTCATCCGCGAGCCAAATACCGGCAAAATCTTAGGGCAGATCGATGTGGACGGTACCGAAGTCGGCGGCTTTGATGAGACCGACGAAGCGTTCTTGGAAGTGATTGCCGACCGAATAGCCCGAGCGCTCTCTTGATGCTTGAGGGGGCGGTCTATAGTCCGCCCCCTCATCCAATTCACCTCATTGCTTAGTTCCCCAAGCGAGGGGGCTTAACTTGAAGCGTGTTCCAGCAGCTGTTTTCGGTGCGCCTGCTGGAGTGCCTCACGGAGAGCGGAGGGAAACTGTGCCGTGCGAAGCCCCAAGCGATACACCGGTTTGCGTTCGCGATTGGAGGCGACCACATAGCGCACTTCGGCTTCCACTTGGAAGGGGTGTTGCTCCCAAGTGCCTTGAAGAGCGACCTGAGTGCCCCGCCTCGGCTCGTAAGGCACTTCAACGGCTAACCCTTCCTCACTAAGGTCGACCAGTGAGCCTTCAAAAGTGCGTCTTAGTCGCGTCTCATCGGAGATGAAGACCTGCCCTGCAGCGGAGAGTCGGGGGTACTTGCGTCGCTGGAGACGCTGAATAAGCCGGGGCTGGTTCAAGACCCAGAGGGAGTGTTCCTGAGTGGGGGTATGCTCCGCCACGACAGCACGGAATCGGTAGAGCGCGTCGTTCCCTGCCCACTCCACTTGGAGTCGTTTGGGGGGAACCTCCGCGTAGGGAGGCGTTTGCACGCAGAGCAGGTGGTCATCGCGCCCAGAGACACGCCCCATCAGCGGCGATGATAGCCCCTGTAAGGTAATCAGGTCGTTCGGATGGAGCAGAAGGCGCTCTTTGGGTCTACTGACAGAGGGCGGAGGGGTTTCCATCTGCACCACCGCAAACGCAGGGAGTGTACGAGAAGATTGTCGTGCCCGACTGACCAGCAAATGCCTCGCACTGGAGAGGAGCGTATCAATCTCAAACGGCTTGAACAGGAGCGCGTCCACACCGTGCTGAAGCGCTCCCTCCAACTCTTCACCCCCTGCATAAGCGGTCATCACAATCACCGCTGTGTCAGGCGCGCTGGCTCGAATCTCGCGGAGCACCTCGCTACCGGGTCGGTCAGGGAGGCGAACATCTAAGATAACCAGGTCGTAGGTTCGATTCTGCAATCGCTCCAGCGCCTCGTGACCACTGCGCGCGGTCTCGGCAGGAAGTCCTATCAGGCGGAAGGCGTCCCCAATCACTCGATCAAGCGACTGTTCATCCTCCACCACTAAAATATTCAATCCAAGCATATAGTCTCTCCTCCCTGAATCGAAACTCATCACTTCCTCTCCTTCTATAGCAACTTCTGTGCCATAGAAGGGATTCTTCAAAATTGAAGTAGTTCCTGCAAGATTCGACGCTTTGACTCTAAACTCGTTGCGGGTTTTATAACTCTCAGCTCCAAGAGGGGAGCAACTGGCGCGGATTAGGGCTTACCTTAGTAGGAAACGGTTTCGGGACGGCGAACTATCTCGCAGTCGTGCATACGCGGATTGAACTGATAGACCTGAACTTTTTGGGCTACCCGTTGGCGATTGCGGGGTACCTGCTGGACGACGGTATAGAGGCGGCACTGGTGGAGGTTGGACCCACCAGCACGATGGAGACCCTGCTCGGTCATGTGCAGGCGCTGGGCGTGGGTTTAGAGCGTATTCGCCACCTGATTGTGACCCACATCCACCTCGACCATGCAGGTGCGTTGGGGAGCCTGCTGAACCGCTTACCCGAGGCGACCGCCTATGTCCACCCGATTGGTGCGCCCCATCTTTTGGATCCCTCACGCCTGTTGAGCAGTGCGGGGCGCCTGTACGGCGAGATGATGGAACGGCTCTGGGGCGAGGTTGTGCCCGTGCCAGCCGAGCGTCTACGGGTCGTTCACGATGGGGAGCGCCTCCAAGTGGCAGGGCACACCCTCTTGGTGATAGAGACCCCCGGACATGCGCGCCACCATCACGCCTATCTGGACGAGGGGAGCGGAACCCTATTCGCGGGCGATGTCGCTGGCGTGCGGA
>JBDNDR010000121.1:0-6428 GCA_046718995.1 Fimbriimonadales bacterium | reverse complement strand
CTTTGGCGATGGTCAGCTTCCCCCTGCGTCCGTTTGAAACCGATTTTGCGAAACTGCTCAACCTGCCTGCCAGCACGCTTCGCGTGGCGCACTGGCGTCAGGAACAGTTCAACTACGCTTACTATCCTGCAGTGCCGCCACCTGCGCCCGGCGTGGGCTACTTCCTCCAACTCAGCGCCCCTCTCAATGTCACGATACAGGGCACACCGCCTCCCACCGACCGCCCGTTTGCGATTGCCCTCCAGCCAGGCTGGAACCTGATTGGCAACCCATTCAACGAGCCAATCCCGCTCAACAGCCTGCAGGTGATTCACCAGTTCGACTCGCCCGTCAGTTGGGAGACCGCTACGGAACAGGTGGGCGGATTGCCGCCGCTGGTGGGGGCACGCGTCTTCACGCTCGGTGGGACAGGGCTTTACACTCAGGTCTCCCAGCTGGAGCCGGGGCGCGCCTACTGGATACGCGTGTTGCGTCCCGAAGGCGTGACTCTGCTGGTGCCCCCGCCAATTTCCTCTACGGGTCGTAGCCGCTCGCGCGCCAGCCTCTCGGAGCCAGCTTGGGCGATGGAACTGGTGCTCCAGTCGCGTGCCGGAGGCGCTATCACCACGCTCGGTGTAGACCCCTCAGCGCGCACGCGTTCCGCACTATTAAATGTAGAGGCACCCCCCAGCTTACCGGGCATGCCCACTTTCGGGGTTCAATCGGCGAACGGCATCCACTGGCAAGATGTGCGCCCCAATACTGGACGCCAAGAGTGGACCCTTACGGTCGTGCCAGGCGAACCGAACACCGAACACACCCTCCACTGGCGCCTGCCCGAGACGACCACGCGACGCTGGCGACTCGTTCTGGAAGACCCGATTACAGGCGAACGGGTCGATATGCGCCAGCGCGATTTCTATCGGTTCACCCCAGCCGAGAGCCACACGCTGAGGGTGATTCTGGAGCCGACCCCGAACACCCCTGTACGCATCACCCACCTGCAGGTGGCGACCACGCGCGGGAACGAGGTCTCTATCCGCTATCAGCTTACGGGCGACGCCAGTGTGCGTGCCGAAATCCGCACCCCCAGCGGACAGACCCTGCGCGTGCTCCAGCCGACACGCTCAGCCGGTGCGGGCACCCAATCGCTCACTTGGAACGGGCGCGACCAACAAGAGCGCGCCTTGCCACCGGGCACTTACCTGCTCCACATCGAAGCCGTAGATGCCGATGGACGCATCGCTCGCGCTACCAGCCCCGTTCTGCTCACCCGATAGGAGGAACATGATGCGAATCTATGGACTGCTACTGGTTGGACTGCTGTTGCTGATTACGCTTTCTGCCTGTGGTGGCGGAGGGGGCGGGTTCGGAGGTGGTGCGGTGCTACAAGGGCGGGTCGTGCTGGTCGCTACAGGCAATCCCCCCAACCCCAGCGCCACTGTGGAGGCAGGTGGACGCTCCACCCAGACCAACACACAAGAGGGCACCTTCCAGCTCTCGGTCAGCGTCAACACAACGCAACTCATCGTGCGCACACCCGGACTGCCTCAGTTCACCTTCCGCCTGCCCGTGCTTCAAGCCGGTCAGACCTATGACCTGGGCGACCTCTATGTCGGTCCCCAGACGGTCTCAGTGCAGGGGAGCGTGGTGAACGCCCTCACCCAAGAGCCTGTCGGGGAGGCTGAGGTCACCCTCTTGGGGCAACGCGCCTTCACAAACCCCATCAACGGGCGCTTTACGCTCAACGATGTCGCCTACGACCCTGAGGGGATTTTAGACCCCGAAGGCGAGATTCGACGCACCGGCTTTATCCCACGCCGATTCTTAGTCGACCAGCCTGCAGTGGGCGGTGTGATCGACTTAGGCGAGATTCCTATCCTGCCTGAGACCGACGAGAACCCGCCTGCAGGTCCGGGCAATGTGCAGGGAGTTGTGATTGTCCCAGCTGACACTCCTGTCGGTGTACGCGTGGATATCTACAGCCCGCCTGACGCGTCGGTGCCGAACGAATCGGTGATTCTAGCTCAACCCAACGGTCAGTTCCGTCTGTGGCTCTTGCCCGGAAACTACCGCTTGGTGTTCGTCAAAGGCACACGCACTGCCACGCGCACGGTGACCGTTACGAGCTTAGAGACCCCTATCAACTTGGGACAGATTACGCTTCAGTGAGTGTGCGGGGCGCATAGAGCGCCCCATCCCCACCCCAACATTCCACAGCTCTACCGAATCACCATGCACTTCATGATTACTACCGAAAATTGGCAATCTAAATAATTCTAATCAGAGAATGCCATAAATTGCCATAAGTGGTTGGGGTATAATAGGGGTATGAAACACATAGAGATGCTCAAGCAGTATCGGGAGCATGGCAGGTTTACTATTGAAGAGCTGGTGGCTGTGGCAAACAGCTTACTGGAGCAATGGGCACCTGTCCAGCCCCGCTACAAAGTGGTTCCTTTCCCTGATGTGCGCACGGTGCGCTTCTATACAGCTCACCGGCTACTCGACCCGCCTTCTCAGCGGCGAGGGAATCGCGTACTGTACGACTATCATCATTTGGTTCAGCTGGTCGCCCTCAAGACACTGCAGGCGCAATATATTCCCCTGCGTGCGGTACGACGCATGATAGAGGGCAAAAGTGTGGAGGAGCTGGAAAACCTCCTGTCCACAGTTCTGGATAAGCCCAGTGATGTCGAACTGGCGCAGAAGATGGGCGACGCTGCCAAATCGTTGGTCGAAGAAGCATCCCAAGCCGCAGTCTACGCTGCAACACGCACCTCCGACAAACCCTATCCGGAGCCTCAGGAGACACACCAGTTCTACCTGACTTCCTGGGCGGTGTTGACCGTTGACCCCACTGCTGCAAAGCAAGTCGGTGTCACCGAAATCAACCGTCTCTCTGACCTCGTCCGACTCAGCCTAATGAAGGCGTATCACGAAGACGAGGAGTCCAAAAAAGAAGTCACTTCCAGCACGAAATCGAAAAAAGGTTAGAACCACTTTGTAAATGAAAATTGCGTTGATAGGTGGGAGCGGGGTTCAACAGCTACCGGGGTTCTCCCTCGTGCGCGAGGGAGTCTCTGAAAAGGGTATCTCCTACTACGAGGGCAATCTGGGGGAACATCCGGTGCTGTTGCTTCCCCGCCACAGCAAGGGGCATACAGTACCACCGCACCGTATTGACCATGCGGGGCACATCCGCTTTCTGAAAGAGCAGGGCGTGCAGGCGGTCTTCGCTACCGCAGCAGTCGGTTCCCTGCGACCCGATTGGACGCCAGGCACGCTGGTCGTATTGAACGACTTTTTAGATTTCATGCGCTCGGTCTACACGCTCTACGATACCGAGGTCGTCCATACCGATTTCACCCATCCATTCTCTCCCCTCTTGCGCGAGGCGCTGCTCCAATCGGCGCACGCTCAAGAGATTGCGGTTCAACCCACAGGGGTCTATGTCTGCGCTCCCGGACCGCGTTACGAAACGCCTGCCGAAATCCGAATGTTCCGCCTACTGGGCGGGGATGTGGTGGGCATGACCGTCGCACCCGAAGCCGTGATGTGCCGAGAGGCGGGCATCCACTACGCGTGCGTGTCCATCGTCACGAACCTGGGCACGGGCTTGAGTGACCAGCCTCTTAGCCACGAGGAAGTGGTGGAAGTGGTAGGGCGTGCGACCCAACAGATTGCTCAGCTGTTCTTGGGCGCAATCGAGCGCTTACGCGCAACCCCAATGAGCTGAGGCTTCTCAGCAGGGAGCGTCCCTAAACGCTCCGTCGCATAGGCGTCCAAGTCAAAGTCGGCACGCTCGCCCGACATCAACCTGTAATAGCCTGCCAACGCAATCATCGCCGCATTATCGGTGCAGTAGCGTGGGGGTGGGATGAGCAGTCTCAACTGAGCTTCCTCGCAAGCCGTCTGCATCTGCGCCTGTACCGCTGAGTTCGCTGCGACCCCGCCAACCACCGTCACAGTGTTCACCGCCAGCGCCTGCGCCGTTTGAATCGTCTTGCGAACGAGCACCTCCACCACTGCCTGCTGGAACGAGGCACACAGGTCAGCAACCGTCTGCTCGCTCAGCTCAGAGCCTTTGCGCAACCGTTCAACCTCTCGCAGGACTGCAGTCTTGAGACCGCTAAAACTAAAATGGGGCGTCCCTTCCAGCCAGGCTCGCGGGAAGCGAAAGGCGTTGGGATTGCCCTGCCTCGCCAAGCGGTCTACAGCAGGTCCGCCCGGATAGCCCAGCCCGAGCAGGCGTGCTACCTTATCAAACGCCTCACCCGCCGCATCATCCAGAGTCTCGCCGATGAGTGTGTAGTGTCCGTGTGCGTGGGCAAGCACCAGCTCTGTATGCCCGCCCGAAACAATCAGCGCCAGATGAGGGAACGGGATAGGTTCATCGGGGCGTGTGAGGAACGCCGAATAGAGGTGCCCCTCCAGATGATGAACTCCCACAAACGGCTTACGCAGGGCGAACGCTAACCCCTTCGCACAAGCCAACCCCACCACCAGCGCGCCCACCAGTCCGGGGCGGTTCGTCACAGCGATAGCGTCCAGGGCATGGAGGTCAATCCCCGCCTCGTCCAGCGCCTGCTGAAGTACAGGTTGGAGCCGTTCCACATGCTGGCGTGCCGCCGCCTCGGGAACCACCCCACCCCACCGAGCGTGTAGGTCGGCTTGGGAAGCGACCACACTGGAGCGCACGGTGCGTTCCTCTAACACAGCAACGGAGGTCTCATCACAGCTGGTCTCTATGCCTAAAATCCAGCGCACGCTACGATTATACTGCCTTGCGTTGTGATTCGCTCTCCAAGCGCTCTAAAAGCCACTGGCTACTGCGCACCAACCTATCGTCGGGGTCATCTGAGGTGAGCGGTTGAGGCGTGCGTCCCATCGCCAAATCACGCATAAACTGCTCCACCTCCTGCAGACGCTTCGTTTGATACTGGCACTGGTTCAAGAGGGACGCCCATTCGCTCGCTCGGAGCGCAGGGGGAAGCACCGTTCCCGGATTCTTGAGCCAAGCCTGTAGCAGCCGAGTGGGATAGACCCATCGATACCAGGCTATGATGAGCAACCCCAATAGCCCCACCGCAGCCAACGAGGTCAGTCCCCATAACTCGCGTTGGTACGCTTGATAGCGCGCGTAAAAAAACCGAACCTCTTCAGCCTGCAGGTCTTTCAACGCCTGCCACAGCGAATCTAAAGGGTGTTCACGAAACGCACGCAGTGTATTGAGGTTCGGGATTTCGCGCTGGGGCACCTCATGGGGGATTTTGAGATACGCTTCCAGATCGGCTTCCAACTGGCGCCATTCCGACTGGGTGCGTACGATTGCCCAGCCGAGAAAGTAGTGGTCGTGCGCCTCTTGAAACCAGCGCTGCATGACGGGTTCCAAACGCTGGTAGCTGTTCTGGATTACGGAGTATCTCTGCTTGAGTCGTTCGTATTCCTCTTGGGGGGAATAGCCTGCTGTGAGCAATGCGCTGTCTCGGGCGGAGGAGAGCAGGATTATAGAACGGTAGACCTCTGCCAGCTCCGAGTGGAATCGGCTCAGTTGCAGACGAAACTCCGCCTCTTCTTGGCGCAGGCGCTCATAACTGCGTGCCGAACGCCATAAGCCCAGCACGCTCACGCCCAACAAAACTCCCAAGAACACTGCGCCAACCTTCAGCCAAGGAACGGTTTTCAGCACCAACAAAGCCTATTCCATACTTTTGCCCTCTATTCCCCACTGCAAACGGCAGGAACCGCGCCGAATATGTCATAATCAATAGTGGGAACCTTCCCATCACAACGACTGTCAAAGAGTCGACTAAAACAGGGGCTGAAACCATGAGAAAAGGGTTTACACTCATAGAGTTGCTGACGGTGATTGCAATTATCGCCATTTTGGCAGCAATCATCTTTCCGGTGGCAGGCACGGTGCGTGAGCGCGCCCGGCAAAGCCGATGCATGACGAACCTCAATCAGATTTTTGTCGCGCTCCAAAACTATAAGGACGACTATCGAGCCTATCCGCCCGTGTTGGGAGCCTATGCGGTGGACGCCAACGGCGTGCCGACCTGCACGCCAGCGAACGCCATCGCCTTCAATCTCGCCCCTAAACCGCTGGGCAACTACCTCAAGAACGACGAGATTTTCTACTGCCCCAATAATCCAATAGACGATAAGCGCCTCATTACTCCTGCGGTCTACCCGCAAGGACACGCGCTGGCAGGGCAAGCGGTACGCCTCGACCCAACCAACCCGAACAGTCCCCAAGCCTGTTTCTACCGCTACGATAGCTACTCTATCGGCAAGTTGGGCAACACCAGCACCTACGAACTGCGCTACACACTGTTTTGGTCAAACGGCAACCTCAACCAAGTGGAGAACAGCCTCAATCAAGGCTCCACCAACTACGGGGCGGGCTATTTCAACCCCCCAATCGGTCCTAAGCCGACCGACAA
>JBDNDR010000120.1:0-6469 GCA_046718995.1 Fimbriimonadales bacterium | reverse complement strand
GCAGAGCAGGCGTACCGCCTGCTCTGCTAATTTGCGTCAGTTAGCTACCGCCAATCAGCTCTATGCTCAAGATTGGGAGGGCTACTTCGCCCCAGCGGCGCCCGAATTTTTGCGTGACCGACGACGCTGGTTCGGCACACGCAACGCTCAAGGACGATTCACGCCGGAGGGTGGACTGCTCACACCGTACCTCAAGGATGGTGGCGTGTTAAGACGATGTCCTTCATTCCAGACGGAGGTCGGGTTTGATATTGGTACAGGGGGCTATGTATACAACGATGTGGGGGTCGGCTCGCGCCTCTGGTTCATCGGCTACACGACGGGACTGCCTGCCTACGATGGCTCGCTCTCTGAAGCTGAAATTCAGAAGCCTGCCGAGACGGTGATGTATGCCGATGGAGCGTTGGATATCGGCACTGGGCTTGCGGAGTATACCTTTCTGATTGCGCCTGGGGATGTGCTTCGGCGTATCCCCAACGCCTACTATCCCCTTGACCCCTCCGTACACTTTCGTCATAATGGGATTGCGAACGGGGTTTTCGTGGATGGGCACCTGCGTCCCCTCAAGATGGCGGAAAGCACCCTGCGCAGTGGTGCCTACCCCGATGCAAACCCCGCACGCCACCGAATCGGCTGGTTCGCTCCGACGACGGGCGACACTTACTACGATCCCGAGTGAAATCGGCAGGAATCGTCTCTGTAGTGCCGAACAGGTAAAATAGATGTGCCAACTGGCTCATGAATGAGGTACAATTGGGAGCGATGGCTTCAATCTCCCCAAGGAATGCAAGCGTGTGCGCATGCCCACTTGCGACCAATCTTGGCAAAAGTGATGGACGGGACAAGCAATGAGAAAACGGACACGCACTACAACCACATCTGCTGAGGATACATTCGAGACTCTCTCAGAAGCGACAGCACCCGACAGCGAGACGAACGGGGCAGGGAACGAGACGCTGGAAGTTTCAATGCGACCTGCAAAGAACGCCGTGAAGGAGAGCGCTGACTTCCGCACCCTCATCCAGCAGCCCCTGAGCGACCTGAAGCGGCGCGCACGACGGTTGGGACTGAGCGATGAGACGGACGACCGCGCCGAACTGGTCTATCAGATTCTGCGCGCGCAGAACACCGAGCCGGGCACCGAGTACACTTGGGGGATACTGGAAATCCTCCCCGATGGCTGGGGCTTCTTGCGACGCCATCCGAACCTCCAAAGTGTCAACGAGGATGTCTATGTCTCCCAGTCGCAAATCAAGCGTTTCGCTCTGCGCACGGGCGATATGGTGTTCGGTGTGGCACGCCCACCCAAAGAAGGCGAAAAGTATTACGGCTTGCTCAAAGTGGAAGCCATCAACGGCGTTCCTTCTGACGAAGCGCGCAAGCGAAAAGATTTCGAACAGCTGACCCCGCTCTATCCTAACGAACGGCTCATTATGGAAACCACACCCGAAAACATTTCGGGACGCATCATCGATATGATTGCCCCCATCGGCAAGGGTCAGCGCGCCCTCATCGTGGCGCCACCCAAAGCAGGGAAGACCACTTTATTAAAGAATATTGCAAACAGTATCACAACGAATCACCCTGAGGTTATCCTGCTGGTGCTTCTGGTAGATGAACGTCCCGAAGAGGTCACCGATATGCGACGCTCGGTGCGGGGTCAAGTCATCAGCTCCACCTTTGACGAGCCACCCGAAAACCATATGCGTGTCGCCGACCTTGTGTTAGAGCGCGCCAAGCGCTTGGTGGAGCAGGGCAAAGATGTGGTGGTGCTTCTGGATAGCCTGACACGGTTCGGGCGCGCCTCCAACCTCACCACCAGCCCCAGCGGACGGACGCTATCGGGTGGGTTAGACCCTGCTGCGCTCTATCGCCCCAAGCGGTTCTTTGGTGCAGCCCGCAACATTGAGGAGGGTGGTAGCCTCACCGTGATTGCCACCTGTCTAATAGAGACCGGTTCACGCATGGACGAGGTCATCTTCGAAGAGTTCAAGGGCACAGGCAACATGGAGTTGGTGCTCTCGCGTGAACTGGCAGAACGGCGTATCTTCCCAGCGATCGATGTCAAGCGCTCGGGCACTCGTCATGAAGAACTGTTGTATACTAAAGAGGAGCTGATGGCTATCTGGCAACTGCGACGGCTACTCGCGAACCAGGAAGATATCGTGGAGGCGGCGGAACAGCTCATCCGGCTCCTCCAACGCACGCGCTCTAACCGCGACTTCCTGATGGAAGTGGTCGCACGCACGCGCCCGAGTTAGGAGGTGTGGATTAATGCGCGATGATGAACGCCGACGACGCGACGATGACGAACCCGAGGAAGAACAGTTTGAAATGTTTGCTTTCGGCGAGGAAAGTGAAGAAGACGATATTGAACGCCTCAAGCGGCTGTTCGGCGAGAGCGATGAGTTCGCTGAAGAGGTCAATCCCGAACGCGGTTTTGACAAGGGGCGCGAGCTGGAAGTGCGCGTCACGGGAGTCTACGAACGCTACATTCCGGGTGAACCTCGCGCTCTGCTGGTGCAACTACGCGACAACCTCGGACGCACCGTACCCATCGTGATAGGACCGTTTGAAGCACAAGCCATCTGGCTGGCACTGAGCGAGGACTCCCCAGCACGCCCACTCACGCACGACCTGATGCGCAACATCCTGCAAAAGCTCGGCGTGGGTATTGACCGCGTGGTGATTGATGACCTGTGGCAGGGCACTTTCTACGCCAAAATCTACCTCCTGCAAGGCGACGAGGAGATAGAGATCGACTCGCGTCCCAGCGATGCGATTGCGCTGGCGTTGCGTTTCCGCGCGCCCATCTACATGTCCGAGAGCGTGTTGGAACAGGAAGGCATCCAAGAGGACTTTAGTTAACATAATGCTTCTTATCAGACTCTATGAAAGCATGGTTTGACCGAATTGTTTTCCACTGTGCCTATGCTTTCTTCAAGCTCTTTTTCGCGGTCGTCATCCGCTTCCCGCTCTTCGCGTGGCTCCGAATCGAAGGACGCCACAACATGCCTCGGCGTGGACCGCTCATCCTGTTAGCAAACCATCTTTCGCTGTTCGACCCGGTTGTCGTCTGGTACGCGTCGCCCCGTCACATCTGCTTTATGGGTCGCGCGGACATCCCTCAAATCCCCATCGTCGGTGCGGTCGCCCGTATCGCTAAGACTGTGCCTATCCGCCAGCGCTCCGCCGACCTTGCAGGATTGAAACTGGCGATTGAGACCCTCCAGCGCGGCGAAGTGTTGGGTATCTTTCCAGAGGGCGAACTGAGCGAGTCGGGCAAACTCCAAGCCTTTCTGCCCGGAGTCTTGCTTATCCTAAGGCAGACCAAAGCCCCCATCATTCCTGTCGGCGTCATCAACACTCAGAAGGTCATGCCTTATGGAAAACTTTACCCAAAACCTGCGTTTACTGTAATAACCGTTCGTTTCGGGAGGGTAATTCCCGCAGAGGAAGTCTTGTGTATAAAAACCAGTGAAGCCCAGTTGGAATATCTTCAGCGCAAAGTTGCAGAGTTAATCGAGCCATAGGGTATAATACTTGACTGAGCAGGTTCGTGATGGGCGAGTTAATCGGATTGGTGGCTGTGGTGCTGATTTTTGGACCGGGGATTGTCATTCCTGTGGTCGCGATGGTACAAAAACATCGCCGCGATATGGCTCAGCTGGAGCTGGAACGCTCTCGGCACAGTAGCGCGGAAATCAGTAAGCAGATAGAGGCACTGCGCCAAGAGATTGCGGAACTGCGCCGAACCAGCACCGAATATGACATGAGCCTCCAAGCCAACTTGGAGAACCTCCAACATAGGGTTCAATCGCTGGAAGAAGAGCTCCTGCGCACCTCCCAGCGCTATTGAGCGCTTACATTCTCTCCCAGATAAGAGCCAATCCGCCCCAAAACCACAATCCCGGAATCGCCAGGAGAATACTGGTGACAATAACCCCTACTCCACGCCGATCGCCCTGAACGAGCGCGAGGATACCGAAGGTTATGCCCCCAATCAGCCCAGCGAACGGCACACAAATCCCCATCACGGCGAACAGATAACCAATAGAAGATAACCATGAGTAAGTTGAGCGGATTGGTTGCGGCGCAGGGGAACCATACCCTCCCGCTGGAGTTGGTGAGCCGGCGGCAGGAGCTTGAGGTGGCACACCGGCGGCAGGAGATTGAGGTGGCGCACCGGCGACTGTTGCCCCCTGCCCCCCTACCCCACCCAGCAAACTTCGAATCGCATTCTGGGCGGAAACAAGCGTGGGGTCTAAGTGCAAGGCGGTCTGATAGGCGCGCAACGCCTCATCCAGACGCCCATGCTGATGGAGGAATACGCCCCAGTTATAAAAGGTAAAGCCATCGCGCGGGTTCAACGCGATGGCTTGCGAAAAGTGTTTCTCGGCACGGTTGAGGTCGCCCTGATCGGCTAAGGCAATCGCCAAATAGAGGTGTGCCCTGCCCTCTCGCGGGTCTTCCGACACCGCCCGCTCGAACATCCGAAGCGCGTCCGCTTTCCTGCCCTGTTGCCACAGGTCATACCCGATATCAATCGGGCGACGCATACGCTTAGGCTAAGTCGGCGAATACGGAGACCGAGTCGCGATGCTCCCAGCGGAAACTGGGGTTGCCGAAGTGTCCGTTCTTCGCCGTCGGTAGGTACTGGGGCTTCTGGAGGTCCAGAAACTGGATAATCCCACGCGGACTCAGGTCAAACGCCTCTTGGATACGCTTGACGATTTTGGAGGGATCTACTTTGTGCGTACCGAAAGTCTCCAGCAACAGCGACACGGGCTGAGCGACACCGATTGCATAGGAGACCTGAATCTCTACACGCTCACACAGCCCTGCCGCAACGATGTTCTTGGCTAAGTAGCGCGCCATATAGGTCGCCGAGCGGTCAACCTTAGTCGGGTCTTTCCCTGAGAAGGCGCCGCCCCCGTGTCGGCAGAAACCTCCGTAGGTATCCACGATAATTTTGCGTCCCGTAACGCCCGTATCGGCTTGAGGACCGCCAATCACAAACACGCCCGTTGGGTTAACATAATAATGTTTGGCGTTCACATCCACACGGTCTGCAAACCGCTCCAACACGGGTTTGACCACCTGCTCCAGCACCCGCTCGCGCACCTGCTCTTGGAAGAGATTCGGGTCGTGTTGCGCGGAGATGACAATCGTGTCAATCGCTTTGGGCACGCCGTTCTCGTAAAGCACGGTGACCTGCGATTTGCCGTCGGGACGGAAACCGAGTTCGGGGTTCGCACGGCGCACATCGGAGAGTTGCCGAGTCAACGCATGTGCGATGGTAATCGGCAGTGGCATCAGCTCAGGAGTCTCGTTGCAGGCGAAGCCGAACATCATCCCTTGGTCCCCTGCCCCGCCGACATCCACGCCTTGACCGATGTTGGGCGACTGCTCTTGAATAGCGACCATCACGCCGCAGGTATCGCCCTCAAAACCGTACTCGGTGCGTGTGTAGCCGACCTCGTTGATAACGCGCCGAACCACATCGGGCACCTCCACATAGGCGTGGGTGGTAATCTCTCCTGCCACCACTGCCAACCCACGCGTGAGCAGGGTCTCCACCGCAACACGCGATTGGGCATCTTGGCGTAAGCACTCATCTAACACGGCATCGCTAATCTGGTCTGCCAACTTATCGGGATGCCCTTCCGTGACACTCTCCGAAGTAAAGGGTTGAAGCATCTATCGTCCTCCTTAGTTATATTGCGAGGAATTATACCCCCTTATACGGACTGAACCCCAGCCTTCACACCCTCAAAAAGAGAAGCATTCCCGCCGCTCGGCAGGAACCGAAAAGTGCAAGTGGAACCCTATGGCTGATGAAACGCACCGCACTGTACGAAGCGCATCGCCGATATGGTGGGCGGATGGTGGAGTTCGCTGGATGGGAGATGCCCGTCCAGTATGCAGGCATCCTCGAGGAGAGCCGTGCCGTGCGCCAGCGATGGGGCATCTTCGATGTGAGCCACATGGCACGCGCCTACTTTCAAGGAACCCGCACAGGCGAATATCTCAGCAAGCTAGTGCCATCTGACCTCGCTAAGGTCGCTGACCGAGTGGGACAGTACACCGTGCTGACCAACGAACAGGGCGGCGTAGTGGACGATATCATCCTCTATCGGTTGGAACCGGAGCGGTGGCTGGTGGTGTTCAACGCAGCGAACCGCGAGAAAGACCTGGCGTGGTTCCACCGATGGCGCGAGACCTTTGCCCCCGAAATCGAGATAGACGACCAGACTGAACAGACTGTCATGATAGCGGTGCAAGGTCCTGAAGCGGTGGCGAAGCTCGGTTTCATTCTGGGTGATGAACTCTCTGAGGTACCTCGCTTCGGCATCACAGCGCTGGAGTACAAAGGGGCGCCACTGCTCGCTGCACGCACCGGCTACACCGGCGAAGATGGCTTTGAACTGATTGCCCCCGCCGAGTTGGGCATCTCCCTCTGGGACAC
>JBDNDR010000012.1:0-14505 GCA_046718995.1 Fimbriimonadales bacterium | reverse complement strand
GATGCCGAGTCGCTCGCCCTGCCACGGTCGGTCGCGGAACTGCCAGCGTCGCGCAGGGATGACCTCGCCACCCTCTGCCAGCAAGACGAGACTGCCCCAGCGTGGGTCGCGTGCTTCCCTCGCCTTGCGAAACAGCAGTCCCGTCCAGCCTGCCACGCTGGCGAACTCGCTGAGGTTATCGCGCAAATCGGACTGGATGCCGTCGGAGCCGATGAAGTTGGTCAGCAGAAAAATCAGCGACGCCTCCAGCGGACGCTGGGAACGGTTCTCCAGCTCGATTTCCAGCAAGCCGAACGGCAGACTGCTATCGTCGGTCGCCTCAGGTATCAGCGGGCTGAACGCGGTGATGTGGGCGTGGAGGGGCAGGAGCGCATCGCTGAGCAGGGCACGCCCATAGGGATAGGTCGCTTCGAAGCCTCGGCTGTGCATGCGCGGGATACCCGCCAAGCTGTCGGGCGCCCCGTGGTCGGCGTCCAAGTGGGTGAGTGCGCTGTCTAACACACGCAGGTACCTTTTACCGCGATGTGTGCGCACCCAGAGCAGGATATGCGCATAGGGGGGCTTCCAGTGGCGATGGGGACGACTCATCAGCTGCCAATCGGAGAGCGCTCCCTGACCCGTGAGGCAGAAACAGCCCGTCCCGATACCGCCCACAGGGAGGGCAATCGCCTGAACCTGTCTTGGTGAGTAGCGCCGAAGTACGGGAAAGTCCAACATCGCTTTGGGTCTACTTTTCGTCGGCGGTGCGCGTCTTCTCGCGTGAGGATGCCATCGTCTCGTATTCGGCTTTTCGCACCTGCATGTAGAGCGCAATCCCTCGGTTGGCAATCATCCCCCCCACGATGGTCATCAGCACCAGTAGGAGTAGTCCCCGCACGCTCGCCCATACCCCTATGGCGATACTGTTGAGGTCGGGGGCACCATTTTCGGGGTTGGTCATCAGCTGTTGGGGCGGGACTTGGAACATGCGATAGGCGAGCCAGAAAGCGAACAGCATCAGCCCCACGCCCAGCCACAGGGTGAGGAACGCGATTGTGCGCCCGAACCAGTCGCGTTGAAGTTTCATGGACGCAGTTGGAGCAGTGCCTCTTGCGCCAGTTGGCGCAGGCTGGGGTCGGGCGACTGAGCGACTCGTTCAAAGAGAGGACGCGCTGTGGGACTGCCCCGCTCTAACAGCGCTATCAGGGCGAACTTTTGGGTGGGGGGCTGTTCGGCAAGTCGCAGGAGCGTCGGCTCCGCTTCGGGAATCGCGCTCAGTGCGCTCGCACTGGCATAGGCGACCTGTTCATCGGGGTCGCTCAGGAGGCGCGCCAGCGGTTCTATAGCGGGCTTACCGATACGCACGAGGCTCTGGATAGCGTTCTGCACGACGCCCCCATCGGCGGAACGGAGCGCCCCTACCAACACGGGCACCGCCTCGGGACGCTGAACCTCGCCCAGAGCGGTCGCAGAGGCACGACGCACCTCCGGTTCGGGGTCGCGGAGCGCTTGAGTCAACAGTTGGACGGCGCGTGCATCCGCCACACCTCCCAGCGCCACGACAGCACGACGACGCACCGCAGGGTTCGGGTGGCGTAGCGACTCCGCCAGTGTGCCGAGAGCCGGAGCGCCCGCAAGTTTGAGCGATTCGGCAGCCGAGTCTGCCACCAGCAGGTTCGGGTCGCTGAGAGCCTGCGCCAGCGCTTGGAACGTGCGGGGCGTACCAATCCGTCCCAGCCCCAACGCCACCTGCGCCCGGGCATCGGGGTCTTCCTGATTGGATTGGAGCGCCTGAATCAGCAAATCTTCGGTGCGCGGGTCGGCGATACTCCCCAGCGCAACCAGCACCACGCGCCGGTCTTGCCGACTCACTGTCTTGAGGAACGGCAAGATGGCATCGGTCGCTCGGCGGTCGCCGATGCGTCCCAGCGCCGTAATCGTGTCCAGTTGGAGTGCCGTCTCTTCGGCTTTGCTGAGGATGTCCAGTAGTCCCGGCACGCTCAGGGTTCCGAACTGAACCAGCACTTCGGTTGCAGCGGCGCGTGCCCCACTGTCTTCAAACGCTTTGAGGGCTACAGGCAAGCAGGTGGAACCAATCTGGGTCATCACGGCGACGGTGCCGTTCTTGACCTTGCCGTCGCTGTGCTTTAGCCCTTCCGCTAAAGCTTCCAGATTGTTGCGCCCGATGGTTTCCAGCGCACTCAGGAATCGGTCGCGCACTTTGGGGTCAGGGTCGCGGAGCATTGCGAGGGCGATTTTCACACCGTCGGGGTCGTTCATCCGTTCCACACCCTCGGCGACACGCAGGCGTGCAGGCGGGCGACGCGACTGGAGCAGGTCGTAGAAATCGTCGCGTGTGGCAATCTGTTTGAGCGCGGACACCTGTCGGTTAGGGTCCGTGCCTGTTGCCTGCTCAATCAGGCGGTTTGTGGCGATATTGTTCCAGATGGCGCTCCCCATCACGCCTGCCACGACCGCTACGAAGAGCAATCGTACCATCCAACGGTTCATCAAGCGCACAAGTTCGACCTTGCGCGCCCGTTTCCTGCGAGTTGCGTTGGCTTTGTAGAGCGCCTTCAAAAACCGTGCGTGCCTCACCTGGTTGTCAGGTGAGGCACTTCGTTAGGACAGTGAGCCGACCGCTTTAGCGAACGGGCTGACCGGTTGTACAGTCGATAATCGGTGCTCCACCCGCCGTATAGGCGCGCTTACCCCACAGGAACCGCTCGGGGTTGAAGGTCGCCTCGAATCGGAGCCACTTGACATGTCCGTCGCTAAAGGCATAGATCGAGCCTCCGCTGTGGCGTTCTGGCTCCATGTACTGGATTCGGTGGTTGCCCACCGAGGGGTTATTGATGGCTGCACGCGCCCGCTGAACCGTCAACGCCACCAGCATCGCCGAACCCGGTATGAAGGTCTCCGAGTCGAACGGCGTATAAGAACAGGTCACCGCAATCCCGTTCGTCCCGCGGTGGGACTTGATAGCTTGACCGCTGGCGTTGGAGGTATCGTTCCATCGGGCGATGTTGTTCGTCGACTCCGTGAAGAGGATAACCTCCGCCGGCGTGTCTATAGCGGCTTGGCTCGTCACCTGAGCTGGGTCGATGGTACGACGCTTACGCGCCATAACCAGCTCGTTGTAGACATAGCTAAGCCGAGGCGCTTGGATGTCTATGTCCGCGTTATATTGGGGGACTTGTCCAGCAGGATAGCCGAACCCGCGGTTGTTCGTTGCCGTGCTAAAGCTGGTCGGCGCCACGCCACGGTTCGGGTCGCTGGGACAAACATAGATGCCCCAGTTCTTTACATACGGACCCGTAGTCCCCGTCCAGTGGACATAGCCATCGGCACTGTTGCGGTCGTTGCGGTAATAGTAGCCCTGCGGGAAGGTTTCGTCGTAGTCGCTGAGATACATCATCACCGCAAGCGCCGCTTGCTTCACATTACTGGTACAGGACGACTGGCGCGCTTTCTCGCGCGCTTGAGCGAACACAGGGAACAGGATCGCCGCCAGTATGGCGATGATCGCTATGACAACCAGCAACTCAATCAGCGTAAACCCGAAAGTACCACGCTTCTTCAGCATGCCTCTTAAGATATGGGATGGCGTATTAAGGAGTAGTTAAGAGTGGTGAGCCTGCGTCAGCTGGCACCACTCCTGTAGAACAGAGTGTTCGCCTGACTCTTGCACCCATTGCGACAGGCGTACCGATTCGGGGTCGTTGGGGTCGCTATAATGCAGGGCGGAGTGTATCGCTTGCCAGAACGGTTCCGCATCTTCGCCCTGTTGCACCAGAAGCCGATATGCCCCCACCAGGCGGTCGTGCGGACGCAGCTTGCGGAGCGGCTCATATGCCACGCGCGCAATCGGGTCATTCAGATGGGGGTCTTCTATTCGTGCTAAAATGTCTTGAATCGTCTCGTGATGTTCCTGAGGGTCGAAGGGGAATGCCTTGAGGAACGCCCGCTCTAATGCCTCTGCGCCGCGCCTGTAGAGTGTGTGGATTTCGGGGTCTGCCAGCGCCTCTTGGATGGTGGAGTAGCCCTTCGCCGCACCCAAGTAGGCTATGAGCGCGTGAAGCCCATTATGGACATAGAGCTTGCGCTGGACATAGGCTTCAAACGGGCGCACGGCATACAGCCCTTCTATAGGGGGTAGCGGTTCGCGGATAGCATCGGCATCGACGGGCAGTTTGCTGTAGCGGTCGGCACGCACGCCCGGAGGGTCGCCGGGCAACTCCGCCACCACCTGACGCCCGATAATCGTGCGCACCAAGTTGAGGTGGTTCAACAGGGACGCCTCTTCTGGAGGCACCGCAGTGTGGAGCGCTTGAGCCAGTATCTGGTCGGCTTGGACATCGTTCTCACCCAGCAGAAGCACCAATGGGGGCAGCCCCGCCGCCTGTCGTGCGCGTAGCCCCTCCAAAATCGGTGCTGCCAAGTGCGGCAGCAAGTTGACCCCGACCGCAGTGGAAGCCACTTGGGCACGCCGAAACGCCTCGCGCAGGCTAACCGTGTCATCGGGCGTGATGGCGGAGACAGGTGCCACCGTCTCGCGCGTGCCATCCGTCCATTCGATCCAGCAGGCACGGTGGCGATTGAGGCTCTCCACAAGGTCAGGACGCGCCTCTACAAACAGCACTTCCAGCCCGGAGCGGGTGTAGAGCTGAGCGAAGAAGCCACGCCCTATCTTGCCCGCACCGAACTGGAGTGCAATCGCATACATCAGTCGCCTACGGCACCAAAGTTGAAGAGCACGATGAGCAGGTCGGCGTCATCCACCACACCATCACCGTTCAGGTCAGCATTCGCATCGTTGGAGCCGAAAGCGAATAGCACTATCAAGAGGTCGGCGTCGTCAATCACATTATCGCCGTTGAGGTCGCCATTAATCAGGTTGAACACCAGCCCTGACACATCAGAGTTGAGCGACACATTGCGGATCTTACGCACGAGGCTGGTCGGCGCCTTCACAGCCAAATCCACCGTTCCCGACATAATGGAGGTGTAGGTCGCAAAGTTGCCGGCTGGGTTCGTATTGAAGGTGCGCTGTTGACGGAGCGTGTTGCTACCGGGTTGGAGAATCTTCAGTTCGAACGGCACGGTCTGGATGGCGTTATGGCTCATCTCCACACGCCCGGTCAGGTTGCGCCGCACGGGGGTGTAGTCAGTAAGGAGCACATCGTACCAGCCCCCTGCCGGACCACCTCCATAGGCAAAGCCCTCCACGCGAATATAGTAAACGCCTGCGGGTAGGTTCGTGAGCGACACCCGCGAGGTGAAGGGGTTGAAGGGGTCGTGAGGGTCATCGTCGTTCGATGCCAACGGCGAGAAAGCCGAGTTGTAGACCGTCACAATTGTGTCGGTAGCACCTATCGTGCGTACTGTCAAATCCCCGTTACCAATCTCAATCCGATAGTGGTCCAGGTCGGCTTGGCGATAGGTGAGGAAAGCATTATCAATCAGCGTGAAGTCGTCGGCAAGGTTCGCGATATTGGTTGCCGTTGCGAAGGTGTTGTTTGTGCCCGAAGCCTCATAGGGGTCGCTGTCGCGGAAGGTGGCACCGTCAAAAATACGCAGGGTGTATCGCAACCGAGCCAAATCACCTGCGGAGGCAATCGAGCGCACCTGCACCAAATAAATTCCTGAGTTCAAAGTGAGTGTAATCCCAGAGTCGGCGTTAGTGAAGGAGGTGTCGCGATTGCCCAAGTTGTTGTTGCCGGGCACATCATCATCGTTCTCTGCAATCAAGGTGCCAGAACTGTTGTGGATACTCACTACCGAGTCGAAGGTCGTATCCACGCGCACGGTGTAGGTTCCTGTGGAGGGGATTTGGATGCGGAACCAGTCGATATCGTTATCGGGGTTAATCAACCCACGCACGATTTTCACCAGACGCTGACCCCCCGACACACCCACAACACCTAAGTCAGTGGCTAAGCCAGTGCTATCGTTTATTTCTTGCTCGTTATAGAACTGGATTAGGGTCGTCTGTGCCGACACACTCATCACAAGTGCTAACCAAGCGCTTACCAACACTCCGATACGCTTCATCATTATAAGGCTCCTTTCCAGCCTCTATTATAGCACAGATTATGCCTTAGAGGTGCCCGGCGGTACGCAAACTGGTATAGTTGCCATCCCCGATAATGATATGGTCTAACAGTTCCACGCCGAGCAGTTGTCCCGCCTCTCGGAGCCGTCTGGTGAGGGCGATGTCCTCTGGACTGGGGTTCGGGTCGCCGCTGGGATGATTGTGCACCGCAATCCAACACGCCGCACCCTCACGCACCACAATACGGTACACCTCACGCGGATGCACCAAACTGCTGTCCAAAGTGCCAATCGAAACGGTCTCCGTACGAAGCACCCGGTTCTTGGTGTCCAGCAGTACGGCGATGAAATGCTCGCGACGCTCCTCCGTGAACTTCATCCTCAGCAGATGGAACACATCCTCCGGCGAGCGGATTTGGGGTCGTTCGTGGAAGGTGCTAATTGCGACGCGCCGTCCCAACTCCATCGCTGCGGCGATTTGGGTCGCTTTGGCAAGCCCCATCCCCTTCACTTGCGCGAGTTCGTGGACGCTGGCATGCATCACTCCTCGCAAGCCGTTGAACTGCCGAAGCAACTGCTGAGCCATCTGCAGGGCAGACATCTTGTGGGTTCCCGTGCGCAGGAGGATGGCTAATAACTCATACTCGGTCAGACGCTCGGCGCCCCAAGCGACCAGCTTTTCTCGTGGGCGTTCCTCGGCAGGCAGTTCCCGAATGGTGAAATAGCCTTCCATCGCTCTCCCTCAGAGTAGGCGTTTGAAGCGCGTACTGAGCATATCCAGCAGCGAGTGCGCCGCACCGCCCGCCACCAGCCCAATCACGATTGCCCACACCTCCGCACGGTAGGTAAGCGTCCAGTCGGTGAAACGCATCAGCCAGCTGTGGGGGTCAGCGTGGAACGCAATCCCTACCTGACGCAGTACCCAGCTCAGCCCCACCCCAAGGAGCATCACCATCCCCAACAGATAGGCGACACGCAATAAAGGTCCCACGCCCAACCCGTGCGAAATCCAGCTCCGATGGGGCACCAGCTTCTGGTAGGGAATCCACAGATAGCGCAAGGGTCCCCAACGGCGATAAGCACTGGAACGCACATCCAGGTCGCTGGAGAGCCAGATTCCTGAGAAGGTGTAGCTCGCAATCGCCAGCCATGCCAACGGGCGCGTTTCGGGCGGGAGGTACATCCCCGTCAGTGGAATGGCGGCGACCGCCGTGCCCAGAGTGACCCAATCGTGGACTTTGCCGGAGGGCATCGCTACTGTTTGACGGCGTCGCGTAGCTTGCGGATGGCACGCGACTCCAGTTGGCGGACGCGCTCTTTGCTAATGCCAAGCAGTTTGCCGACCGCATCCAGCGTCATCGCACTGTGTCCTTCCAGCCCATAGCGCAAACGGATGACTTCGCGCTCTTTCTCGGTGAGGCACTGCAAGAGCTGCTCCAGATCGAGTCGGCTTTCCCAGTCAGCCTCTTCCTCTTGGGCAATCAGGTCGCCCAGCACCGAGCCTTCGCTACTGCTGATGGGCATCTCCAGCGAGATTGGGTTCGCTACGGCGTGAATCAGGTCGCGCACTTGCTCAGGCGCCAGTCCAGTACGATAGGCAACCTCGTGAACAGTTGGCTCGCGCCCCAGCTCCTGTTGGAGGAGCGCGCTGGTCGCACGCACCTGTTGAAGCACCTTAATCATATGTTGGGGCACGGAGATAAGGGTCGCCTGCTGGCTCAGCGCTCGGCTGATTGCTTGACGGATCCACCAAGAGGCGTAGGTACTGAACCGGCTCCCGCGCTCGGGGTCGAACTGCTCGGCGGCGCGTATCAACCCCAAGTTGCCTTCCTGAATGAGGTCTGAAAGCGGTAGCCCGCGCCCTGTGTAGTGTTTGGCGATGGAGATGACCAGTCGCAGGTTCGACTGAACCAGTCGTTCCAGCGCTTGCTCGTCGCCTGCCCGTGCGCGCCGTGCCAAGTCGTTCTCCTGTTCGGGGGTCAGCAGAGGTGTCCGTGCCGCCTGAGTGACCCACCAGTGAACAGTATCTTCCACCATCTCTTGTTCCGCCTCTTCTATGGCGCGGTCTGCCGACTGGGTCACCTGTCGGAGTTCGCGCTCGCGTAGTTCGTCCTCCTCAAGCACTTGGATGCCCATCGTCTCCAGCTGAGCCAATACCTCTTCAATCAGCTCAGGGTCGGACCACTCCTCGGGCAAATGAACCAAGAGCGACTCCACCGTAATATAACCCGTCTCGCGGGCTTTCACAATTAGTTGCCGCAGACCTTCCGATTCAAAAAGACTTTCCATAATCAATGCTCCCTCGTGCCGATGTCTAACCCTTAAGATTCGACGAGCAGGCGCCAGTATTCCTGCCACTTTTCGGGGTTTTCGGCATTTTGCGAGCGCAGGAGTTCTTGGGCGAGCCGAATCCGCTGGGCGCGCTTGTGGTGCTGCCTCAGGTAGGTGATACAGTCGGCAACGCTCTGGGGAGTAATCGGCAGAGTTTCCGTTAGCATGAGGTCGGTCAGCACGCGCGCCAGCGGTTCCTCGGTCATCATCGCTATCAGGTCGCGCTGGGGATAGAGGTTCGGGGGCTGGGGCAGGTTCTGGAACCATTCGGCGAGCTGGGCATGTTCGGGGATTGCCCAGTGCAGTTCCGAAAGATGAGGCAAGACCAGAGCAACCGTATCCGATTGGAGGCACGCCCGCAGGAGGGTTCGCTCGGCATCGCGCATCGCTTTGGGCACACGGGCATCAGCGGGACTCACTGGCGTTGTCCCCGATGCTTCCTCCTGAGGCTCAGCGGGTGCCGCTTGGTTCGCGGGCGTCGGGCGTCTATTCCGCTGCTGACGGCGCAGGCGGTTCAGCTCGCGTTGGAGCGTCTCACGTGCCCCCTGAGGGTTCGTCAGGTAGCGAGGCGATAGAGGCGCCAGCTGGTCTAAACAGACCGCCTGCTCCGTCGGGTTGGGGATAGAGGCAACCCACTGCAGTGCCTCCTGCATCAACCGTGTCCGTCCCGTGAGGCTGAGTTCGTAAGCGTCCTCTACGCCCTCCGCTTGGCGCACACGCTCAATCACCTGCTCCAAACCAAACTGGGCTACCGGAACGGCTTGTTGGAGCGCCTGCTGGAAGGGTTCCGCGCCCTGAGACCGAAGCAGGCTGTCGGGGTCTTCACCTTGCGGAAGGCGCACCACATAGGTCGGCACCTCCGCATTCATCAGCACCTCGCCAGCGCGTAGCGTAGCGCGAATCCCCGCCGAGTCTGAATCGAACACCAAGTAGGCGCGGTCGATGAGCCGTTTGAGCTTCTGGGCATGTTCCTCCGTAAAAGCGGTACCCAAAGTGGCGACGCTGTGTTCAAACCCGTACTGGTGAAGCATAATCAGGTCTAAGTACCCTTCCACAATCAGCACAGCGCGCTGGCGTAAGATAGCGCCGCGAGCGAGGTGGAACCCATAGAGTGTATTGCGCTTCTCAAACAGCGGGGTTTCGGGACTGTTGAGGTACTTTGGCTCGTCGTCGCCGAGTGTGCGCGCCCCGAGAGCAATCACTCGTCCCGACGAATCGTGAATTGGGAACACGATTCGGTTGCGGAATCGGTCGTAGTAGCCATTGCGCCCCTCATCGACCAGTCCCAGCTGGCGGGCTTCGTTGAGGTCTATCTGGTGCCGTTGGAGGAATCGTACCAGATGCTCCCAGCCATCGGGTGCATAGCCCAAAGCGAACTGCTCAATCGTTTCGGGGGTGAGTCCACGCTCCGCCAGATACGCTTGGGCATGGGGTGTCCGCTGAAGGCACTGGCGATAGAAGAAATGGGCAGAGAACATAATCTTGCGTAGGCGCTCTAAGGTGTCGGTTGCCTCGCGCGGTTCATGTTCGGGTTGGAGGGCAATCCCCGCTTTTTCGGCTAACCGTCGGAACGCCTCGCGAAAGCTTAGTCCCTCGATACGCATCAGAAACTCGAACACATCGCCCGATGCGCCGCATCCGAAGCAGTGGAACCGATTCAGCTCGGGACTTACATGGAACGAGGGGGTCTTCTCGGTATGAAAGGGGCAGAGCGCCTTGTAGTTGCGCCCTGCCCGCTCTAACCGTACATAGTTGGAGACCAGCTCGACGATGTCAATGCGTTCGCGAATTTCCTCGCGCAAGTTGCGCATGCACTCTCCGCCTCCTCATATCTGAGGGGCTGCCGCTGCGCCGCCGCCACCGCCGCGTCCGCCGGGCATCCCACCCGGTGCAGGGGGACCGCCACGACCAGGCGGACCGCCAGCGGGACCGCCGAAACCGCCCGGCTGTTGCTGTTGACCGCCCAGACCGGTGAAGCCAGCACCTACGGTCGGGATACCCGCCGCAACGAAGATGCCTGTCACACGGTTCGTCTTAGCCTCGAACTGAAAAGCGATACCAAGGCGATTGTAGCGTACCACATAGACATCACCCAGCATCGCGTGCTCAGTGGGGTAGCCGTAGGCACGGATGACCTGAGCGTAGGTAGAGTTGAAACCGATGCCGCGACTGGTGCGCACCTTAGGGTCGGGGCGTCGCCCATAAGCGCTGACCTGCACGAGACGTCCGTCCTTGTTGAACTGGAAAGCGTAGACCGAGCCACCCTTGCCACGGTAGATGTAGACCATCTCGTTTTCCACACGGGTCTCACCAGTGCCGCCGGCACCACCGCCGAAGTCGCCCCCGAAACCGGGCGGGCCGCCCGCAGGACCGCGAGGGCCTGCCTCACCGCGACCATCCCCGAAACCGGTGGGAGCCCCTTGCTGCTGACCCTGCCCCGTGAACTCGCTAATCGTCACTTGGGTGTTGCTCACGGTGGTCGGATTGCCGAACAGCCTCAGCACTTCCGAGGCGCTCGTTGTGAGCACGCGCACACCAAGTAGGCGCACTTCGGGGCGGTTGCCTGCTTGCCGCGTCTGGGCAGATAGCCCCACGACCGCCACAGTCGCACCGATGACTGCTAATCCGATTTTGGTTATCGTTCGCATCCGTTTTTTGCCTCCTCGAAATTCGGTATACTCTTCCCTGTTCGGTGTGGGCGCGCCCTCTCCTGCTAAGAGAGCCGTTAATTTCTCGCCGTTTTGCCCCCACAATCCGACTGGGCAAACGGGAGGACAAAAAGCGCCCTGTCTATATTATAGACGATGAACCATCCAAAAAGTGTGTGGGCAAGGCGGTTGCGCATCCTGATTCTACTGATGGCTTTGGGACTGATTGGGTACTGGTTCTGGTACCGACCGTCCCAACAACCGCCCCAACCGTTGGAGATTCAGTTCCTGCCATGAAGATTGCACTCATCGGAGTTCCGCTGAGCGGTTGCACGACCCTGTTCCATGCGCTGTCGGGCGGGCATGGCCGCGACGGCATCGCCAGTGTGCCCCTGCCTGACCCACGCTTCGTCGAACTGGCGCGTCAAGCAGGGGCTAAAAAGATTGTGCCGGTCTCGCTGGAATGGCACGACGACCTGCCGATATGGCAACCCGACAAGCCCGAGACCGTGCGTCAACCCCTCAGTGTAGCACGCCAGATGGACGCCCTCGTCTGTGTTATACGGCTGTTCGATAGTCCCTACGCGCCCTATCACACCGAGATCAATCCGGTGCGCGACCTGCGGTTCTGGCTGGATGAGTTCCTCCTCTCCGATATGCAGGTCATCGAGAACCGTTTGGAACGCCTGCAGAAGCTGTTCCAATCCCACAAGGAGAGCGCAGGCGACCGCGCCGAGTACGCCCTGCTGGAACAGATGCGCCACGCCATTGAACAAGGGGAGTCGCTCCGAACGATAGACATCCCACGCGATTTGGAACCGCGCCTGCGAGGGTTCGGCTTCCTGACTCGCAAACCGCTCGTCGTGGTGGCGAATGTCGGCGAGAGCCAACTCGGTCAAGAGGCTCAGGATCCACACTACCAAGCCCTGCTGGAACTCTGTCAGAGCCTGCAGATACCGTTGGTGCCCCTCTGCGCCAGTTTTGAGCGCGACCTTCAGGAAGTGCCCCAAGAGGAGCGTGCCGAGTTCTTAGCGATGGTCGGTCTCACCGAGAGTCGGCTACCCCTGCTGGTGCGCAAAGTTTACGAACAGCTCCATGTTCAGGTGTTCTATACGATTGGCAACGATTCGCGGGCGTGGCTGTTGCCGATTGGAGGCACGGCGCTGGACGCGGCAGGCACCATCCACTCCGATTTGGCGCGTGGGTTCATTCGGGCGGAGGTCTGTTCTGCCGAAGAGGTGCTGGCGCATGGCGGATGGCAAGGCGCACAAAAAGCGAACAAGGTGCGTTTGGAGGGGCGCGACTATGTGATGCGCGACGGCGATGTCATCTACATCCGCTTCAATGTGTAGCTCCTAAGGAGGCAAACTAATGAGAGCCTTGCGACTTTGGCGACGACGACGGCGCATTCTGGACACCAGCGACCCCGCCCAACTACTCAGAGAAATCCAACAGCGTGAACGCGCGCTCCAAGAGGCGCAAAACACGATCCGCCAACTGGAACATCGGTTAACAGACCGTGAGGCAGAGATTGAAGCGCTCCGCAAAATCAGCGAGGCGACCGGGAGCGCGTTCGCATCCGAGCAAATCCTGCCCTCCATCGCCGAAATCGCTATGCGCATCACCGACACCGAAGTCTGCTATATCTTCCTCTTCGATGAGACACGGGAGCAGCTGGTGCTTCGCGCCGCAACGGGTGAAGACCAGCGGTTCGTGAACGAGATTCGTTTGGCGCCGGGCGAAGGGATTGTGGGCTGGGTCGCTCAGGAGCGCAAACCCGTCGCCATCGCGCGCCAATCCTATAAAGACCCCCGCTTCAAAAACTATCCCGCCCTCCGCGAGGAGCAGTACGAGAGCATGCTGGCGGTGCCGCTGGTGGTGGCAGGTGAGGTGATTGGGGTCATTAGCGTACGCACGCGCCAGCCCAAAGAGTACCAACAAGAGGAGATACGCCTCCTCTCGGGAATCGCCAGCCATCTGGCAGGCGCGCTCAATCAGCTCAGCCGTATCCAGCAGTTGGAGCGTACAGCGACGCAAGTGGCAACGCTCTCTGAAATCAGCCGAACCCTCACGGGGAACCTCTACCTGGAAGAGGTGCTTCAACTGCTGGTTCATATGACCGCCCAGACGCTTGGCTATAAGATTGTCACGGTGATGCTCATCGACGAAGAGCGGGGCGAACTGGTGCTGAAGGCGACCCAAGCGGAGAGCGATGAGTATCGTCAGAAGCCACCCCTCCGTTTGGGCGAAAGTATCGCGGGGCGCGCCGCCGCAGAAGGGCGGATTATTGTTGTGAACGATGTGCAAAAAAGTCCCGACTATCGGTTCCCGGACCTTGCCGAGCGCGAGGGGCTACATTCTATGGTGTGCGTGCCGATGCGCGTGCGCGAGCAGGTCATCGGGGTTCTGAACTGCTACACCGACCGACCGCACCTGTTCACCGATGAGGAGCTACGCACCTTAGAGGCAGTCGCCAGTCAAGCGGCGCTCGCAATCGACCACGCCAAGCTGATGGTGCGGAGCGCAATCCTCCAAGAGATGCACCACCGCATCAAGAACAACCTCCAGCAGATTGCCAGCCTGATGCGGCTCCAGAAGCACTACTCCCGCTATAAGAGTGTGGACGAGGTCATCCACGATAGCCTCAGCCGAATCTTGGCGATTGCCCAAGTGCATGAACTGCTCTCGCGGGAAGATTTGGATATGGTCAGCCTGCGCAAAATCGCCTCCAGCATCCTCCACAACACCAAGCAAGCGCTGATGGCACCTGGCAAACAGATCCACTCCACAGTGGAGGGCGATGATGTCCTGCTCCCGCTCCAGCAGGCGACCGCCGTAGCGCTCATCCTCAACGAGTTCATCCAGAACGCCATTGAGCACGGGTTCAAAGACCGACCTGACGGGCAGATTGCGGTGCGGGTGCTCAAAGAGGGCGACCAGATTACCCTGACCGTCGCCAACGATGGCGAGCCACTCCCGCCCGATTTCGACGCGGTTCGAAGCAACACGCTGGGCATCAAGATTATAGAGAACCTTGTGCGTGGCACCCTGCGCGGACGGTTTGATATGTACTCGCGCGACGGTCAAACAGTGGCACAGGTGGTCTTCCCAACGGTATAATTCAACTTGCGATGGAACTCCAGGTCTTGCTGGTCGCTATCCTATCTGCGTTCTGGGTCGGCTCACTTCCCTTTGGCTATTGGCTCGCCCGCTTGAGGGGGGTGGACATTCGGAAGGTCGGGAGTGGCAACATCGGTGCGACCAATGTGTTCCGCATACTGGGACCAAAGGTCGGTGTTCCCGTCCTTCTCTTGGACACGCTCAAAGGCTGGCTTCCGACCTTTGTGGCGATTCGGATGGGGGCGGATGATGTGTCTGCGATTGTGGTGGGGGTCTCGGCGATTCTGGGGCATACCTTCTCGCCTTTGATTGGCTTCAAGGGTGGTAAGGGAATCGCAACCGGTCTGGGCGTGTTGCTGGCGCTCTCGCCGAT
>JBDNDR010000119.1:0-6493 GCA_046718995.1 Fimbriimonadales bacterium | reverse complement strand
CGCGGCGTGCAGGAGGGACAGGTGGAGGTGCGCTTGCGTGCTGACAAGACGCCTACTCTCGTGCCGATTGAGCAGGCGATTGCGATGGTCAGCGACCTGCGCCAGAGCCTCTATCGCGCCCTCCAGCCGAGCGAGGACTGAGGCGATTGCGTAGCGGGCACGGTGGCTGGGCATGGCTTGGGTTGGTTGGGTTGAGCGTGTGGCTGTGCGCCTGCCAGCCAACCTCTACCTCTGAGCCGTCCCAGCCTCCGACCGAGCCGGAGCAGGGTGTGAGCCTACCTGATGCCAAATTCCAGATGGCGAACCCTACCTTGGAACAGCAGGATGAGCAAGGCAGGGTGCTGTGGCGGCTGGAGGCACGCCTGCTCCAAGCCGAGTCGAAAGAGAATCAAGCGCAAGGCATTTTGACCGAGGTACGCGGTACCCTCTATCGGGACGGGAAGCCTGTATTGCGATTCACTGCAGACCGCGCCAGTGCGAAGAGTGCCACGCGCGTGGTGGAGGCGTGGGGACGCGTTCAAGCGCAGTCGCTTACCAACAAAGCGCTCCTGAGCGCCGGGCGAATTGTGTGGGAAGCCGAGCGCGACCGAATCCGTGCCAGTGAGGGCGTTCGGATTGTGTGGGATCAGTTTGAACTGCAAGACCGCCAGCTGAATGTGGATACGGCTTTAGAGCGTGTGTGGGGACAGGAATGAGGTAAAATAGGGGGCGGTGCGCTTCCGAATCTACTGTGGCACGCTCATCACTGAGGGGCGTCGGTACGCGAATATCGCGCTGGTGATAGAAAAGGGGCAGATTATACACTGGGAACCGTTCGGTTCGGAGGTCTCTGTTGCCCCACCTGATGTGGACGCACGCCACGCCATCGTTCTGCCGGGGATGATCGATATCCATATTCACGGCGGCGGTGGGCGCGACCTGATGGAAGGCACGGTGGATGCCGTGCAGGCGGTAGCACGCCACCTCACCCGCTATGGCGTAACGGCGTTTTTGGTGACCCCGCTCACTGCCCCAATGTCCGCCATTCAACAGACGATTCGTGCAGCGCGTGAGGTACGCCTTCACGGCTCGGAGGGTGCGCAAGTGCTGGGCGTGCATCTGGAAGGTCCATTCATCAATCCCAAGCGCGCTGGGGCACAGCCACCCGAATTCATCTTGCCGCCCAGTGTGGAAGCGCTGGAGCAAGGCTTGGGCGACCTAATAGAGGAACTGCGTATCGTGACGCTGGCGCCTGAGGTGGAAGGGGGCTACGCGCTCACCGAGTGGCTCTGTCGGCAAGGGGTTATTGTGTCGGTGGGGCATACCGACGCCACTTACGACGAGGTGACCCGCGCCGTTGACCTTGGCGCGCGCCACGCGACCCACTGCTTCAACGCGATGCGCCCGTTCCAACATCGGGAGCCGGGCACGGTGGGTGCGGTGCTTGCCCATCCCGAGCTGAAGGCGGAACTGATTTGGGATCATGTGCATACCCATCCTGCCACGGCGCGCCTGTTGGTTCAGGCGAAAGGAGCGGATGGCGTCCTCTGCATCTCGGATGGGGTGGCAGGTGTTGGCATGCCCGAGGGCTACACCTTTGAGCTGTGGGGACACGCAGCTGTGGTGCGGGATGGCTCGGCGCGGTTGGTTGAGACCGGTGGGCTGGCGGGCAGCACGATAGCGATGGATACCTGCCTGCGCCACTGCGGACAGATGTTTGACTTAGAACTTGCCTCACTGCTGTGTGCGTTTAACCCGGCGCGCGCGTTGGGCTTGGAAGGGCGCAAGGGTACCCTCAGACCCGGCGCCGACGCCGACCTGTTTGTGTGGAACCCCGCCACCCAAACAGTGGAAGCCACTTGGGTGGCAGGAATCTGTCAAAAGAGGCACGAAAATATTGCAGGAGTTTCGGCGCCTGCATAGAATCAAAAGAACCAGCACTTATAGGAGGTTATAGACGATGTGGAACGATGAACGAGAGCGACCTGAGAACCTGTCTGACGAGTCGACCCCGCCCACGGAGACGACGAGCGTAGAACACGCTGAGAGCGCCCCGACGATTGTGGACGAACCGACTGACCAAGCACAAGCCCCCGAGGTGAGTGCGGAGACCTCTGCTGAACCGGTTGCCGAACCAGCGGCGCCTGTAGAGCCGGCGGCGGAAGCCTCAGCCCAAGACAACGAGCCGATGACGATGGACGAAGCGATTGAACAGAGCTTCCGCTCGTTTGAACAGGGCGAAATCGTCCAGGCGACGGTGGTACAAGTGGACCGTGAGAGCGCCCTCGTGGATGTCGGTACCAAGACCGAGGTCAAAATCCCCTTGTCCGAACTCTCGGTCGAGCGTGTCAGCTCGGCAGAAGAGGTAGTAAGCGTGGGCGACCAGATCGAGGTGATGGTCGTCCGCTCGCGTGGGGAACAGGGTACGCCCGTGCTTTCCAAGCGGTTGGCAGATTTCGAGAAGGTTTGGGAGAACATCGTCGACCTCTACGAGCGCAAGGAGACCATCGAGGCGATGGTCACTGAGCGCGTCAAGGGGGGTGTGGTGGTGGACATCGGGGTGCGCTGTTTCATTCCCGCCAGCCAGATTTCGCGCCGCATCCCGCCCCATCAGCTCGACCGCTTGATTGGTGAGACCATCCCGCTCAAGATTATCGACTTGGATCAGGAGAAGCGTAAGGCGGTCGGCTCCAACAAGCTGGCAGAAGACGAGATTCGTAAAGCGCGCGAGCAAGAGGAGCGTGAGCGTCGCGAGCGTGTGTTCGCCGAGTTGAAAGTGGGACAGCGCCTGCGCGGGATTGTCAAGCGCATCTCCGGCTACGGAGCGTTTGTAGATATCGGTGGCTACGAGGGCTTGCTCCATGTCAGCGAGCTGGCGTGGGGACGCGTGGAAGACCCACGAGAAATCATCAAGGAGGGCGACGAGATTGAGGTGATGGTCATCCGCCTGGAACCTGAGGCAGGGAAGGTTGCCCTCAGCCGACGACAGGTCCTGCCCGACCCGTGGCAGGTGACTGCCCAGCAGTATCGTGAAGGCGAGGAGATTGAAGTGCCTATCTCGCGCGTGGTGCGGACGGGGGCGTTCGCCCGCGTGGCAGAAGGGGTAGAAGCGTTCATCCCGCTGTCCGAACTGACGCACAAGCGCGGGGTCAAAAGTGCCGAAGATGTCGTCTCGGCTGGTGAAACGGTCAAAGCGCGGATTATTGAACTGGACCCACGGCGACGACGGATGGTGCTCAGCCTGCGGGCGATGGAGGAGCAGCGCACAGTACAAGAGTATCAGCGCAGTCGTCCTCAACCGCAGCGTGCCTCCACTGGGTTCACGATAGGTGAACGGCTCCAGTCTCAACTTCAAGAGCTTCAGCAGAGCATGGCGCAAGGTGAATCGGAAACCGCTCGGCAGGAATCAGACGAGACAGCAGGAACTTCGGCGGGAGACGCTGAACCAGAGGCGAAGGATGAGTAATGGAGTGCATCGCCATCACAGGCGGCGTTGCGGAAGGGAAGACGACCGTGCTCAACCTGTTCCGCGAACTCGGCGCGCTGACACTCAGTGCTGATGCCGTGGTGGCAAGTTTGATGCGTCCAGGGACGGACTTATGGGATTGCCTAATCCAGCAGTTTGGGAACGAGGTTGTTGGGCACGACGGTACGCTTCAGCGGGACCGTTTGGCAGGATTGGCATTTGCCGACTTGTCGACCCGTCGGAAGTTGAACGCGCTCGTGCATCCCGCTGTGGTGCGCGAAATCCAGCGCTGGCTGGTTCAACAACCTCCCTCTCCGTTTCCTCGAATCGTCGAGGTGCCCCTGCTGGTGGAAGTGGCATGGCAGGGCTGGTTCGATGGGATTATCGTGGTGCGCGCGACGCCCAGCCTTCAACGCCAACGTTTGCAAGCGCGGGGACTGCCCAGTACCATCATCCAGCAAATCTTGCGCGCTCAACTCCCAACTCGGTGCAAGGTGCCGTTTGCCGACTGGCAAATCCGCACGCACCGCTCGCTGGGGTGGGTTGCCCAACAGGTGCATCGTCTTTGGCGCGAGTGGGGATTTATCCCTTAGGTATACTGATGAGCATAACAGATTCGCTGTTGGCTCGTCTAAGGACTCAGCAGGAAGGACATCCTGCGATGCCGAATAGTCATTTAGAAGAGGAGGTTCGCACGAAGTGATACGACGATGGTGGCTGACACTGGCGGGGCTAATGACGATTGTCGGAGCGGTTTTGGCACAACAGACGCCGAGTACAGTTTCGTTAGACCCTTATCAAGACAAGCCTGGGCGTCATGTTTTGCCTAACGAGCGCCCGCGCCCGATACCGCCTCAGAACTATCGTGAGGCACCCAAGCGGGCACCCCAAACGGGAGCCAAGTGGGGTAAGAACGGGCTGTTCGACCCAACCCGCTTCCACGAGCAGTTGCGTAACCGCTCCCAGCGCACACGCGCACCCCGTTGGGACCGAGACATCACCAACGCCCCAACGGATGACATCCATCCAGTTTACGCTCCGGGTGCCGCACGCATGTATTTCGCCAGCAACGCCGGATCGGTCGTCAACGGCAAACTGGCGAATCCCGGACCGCGGTACCGCATCTGGCGAGGCGACTTAGACGAAGGAAGCGAACTGTTCTTGGGCAACCTGACGAACCTCACCCCCATCACAGGCAACACGCCCGATGAGCAGTTTGCCAGCCAGTTTCACCCGACCCTCAATCAGCAGGGGAATATCCTCGCCTATGTCAACCGTTCAGCGACGGGCAACACGAACATCGTCGTGCGCAACCTCTTCACAGGACAGCGGATTGTACTGACGACCGACAGCGACGGGGTTACCCAAAACTTGCGCCCCACCCTCAGCCCAGGCGGGAATCTGATTGTCTTCTCCTCGAACCGACTTTTGCAGGGTGAAGGGGAAGCCGACCGTCGGTTCCGCCTCTATATGATGCGTACCGATGGACGCCCGTTTGATGATGGGACGATTATCCGCCGCATGACCTTCCCAGCACCCGGGCAAAACGACATTGAACCCGCGTGGAACCCCGATAACGAGCAGGTCGCATTCGTTCGCGACTTTGGAACCCACAGCTACATCTTCCTTTTAAATACCAACACACGGAATGTAGTCCAGTGGACGAACTTTGTCGATTCCGCGAGTCAGCGTCCCCGCGACCGCCAGCCTGCTTGGTCGCGCACGGGTGACCCGCTTCAATATATTTTGGTGTTCGCTTCCACCCGAAAGTCGGGCAACCCCCACCGGCGAGGCGAAGTCTCTGACCGAGTGGATAGTTCGTCCAACCCAGTCTACGACATCTACCGCTACACCGGCATTCTCCCTGAGACGCCAGCGGGTCAAGCGCTCTCCGTAACGGAAGACCCCAGCACAACGGCGACAGCCGAATATCCCGGCGGTCCCAATAGCATCGGTGCGCGCTATCCGACGGGCGCCGTGCTCGAGCGCAACCGCATCGCCTACCAGTCTAACCGACCCAATGAGGAAGGCAACCAAGGACCCAACGACCTGTGGGAGAACCTCGTCTTCGATACCACCCCGCCAACCTTAGAGGCGCTTCCTGAGGTCACACCAAAGGAAACCTTCCCCGGCGAAGAAGTCACGATACGCGTGCGGGTCGTTGACCTCCAAAGCGGAGTGGACTTTGTCCGAGTTCAGTTCAAAGACCCCGATAGCGCCGAGCAAGATGCCTTAGGCGAAGAGCATAAACTCTACTGGCTCTTTACCTTTGATATCTTCTTCCCGAACCGAATCTTGGCGGATCAGGGACAGGCGTATGTTCCGCTGTTTGCGGAGATTGGTCAACAGGCAATCCATCCTACGACTTATGACGCAGTAGAACCCTACTCACTACGGGCTTTGGGATTTGATGGAAGCCTGGATGACACCCTGTTGCTGGAGCCGGATACCGAAGACCCGAACTGGTATGTGGCGCGTTGGCGTACACCAGATGTGCCCAGCGACTACTATCTGGATGTGATTGTGCGCGACGCGTTTGGCAACGAGTTCATCTACGATAACATCTCCGGTTTCACTACCCAACAGTTTATTGGAGCGAACAACATTCTCTTAGTGTCGGACTACATGGGCGGTCAAATCTTTGTACAAAACCGTGTGGACGCGATTGGCAACTCCCTAACGCGTCCGACTTGGCAGCCTGTGGAGAGCTACTGGACTGACAACCCAACGGGTAAGCCCCCCTTTGATGTGACCCAGCCACCGAGTGGGGATCCACTGACCATCATCGGCGATGGAGCAATCCCCCACCCGAATGTGTTAGGCGCATTCATTCGCTCCGACACGCTGGGACGCAACACGACTTACGGCAACCTATATGATATCTGGCGTGTGCAGTGCCGAAATCCGATTACGCCTTCTGTATTGGCGTCATACCTCCCGCGCACCGAGCGCGAACCCATCAACTTGGTCGGAGGCTTCCGCGATAAGCTCCATGCGCCCCGCATGATTATGTGGGCAAGCCCCTACACAGGAAATGTGTGGGCAGGG
>JBDNDR010000118.1:0-6526 GCA_046718995.1 Fimbriimonadales bacterium | reverse complement strand
GCACGCGCCCAGCCCTGACCCTCATCAGGTGGGTATCTGCTTGAGCGAGATTCTCAGCCGTCCGGGCGAGGTCTATCGGGTGCTGTCTGCGATGGCACGGTTGGGCGTACTGGAGTGGGCACTGCCGAGCCTGCGCGGGATGCTACACCTGCCTGCTGGCGACCCTACCCACGAGTTTACGGTGGGCGAACACACCCTGCAGGCAATCCGCTTGTTAGACCAGTTCGCCCACGACAGCCATCAACTCTGGCATACCCTGATGGAGCAGGTGGAGCGTCCTGAGGTGCTGTATATGGCGACCCTTCTGCACGATGCGGGCAAACTTGACCCCAGCCGCTCCCACTCGGAGGTGGGGGCAGAGATGGCGCACACACTCCTGAGCACTATCGGTTGGGATGAGGAGGCGCGGGAAGAGGTGGTGTTCCTGGTGCTTCATCACCTGCTGATGGCGCAGACTGCCCGCCAGCGCGACCTGCAGCTGCCCGAGACGGTTCGCGAGTTCACACGCGTGGTGAACAGCCCCGAACGCCTCGCCCAACTGTATCTGTTGACCTGCGCTGACACCCAAGCGGTGGGTGAGCGCATCTGGACGCCTGCCCAAGCGAGCTTCTTGCAGGAGCTGTATCGGCGTTCGGCACGCGCACTGGAAGAGGGAACCGAGACCGAACCGATGGCTGTCGGGGTCGCCCGTAAACGGCTCATGCGCGCCCTTGCCCAACACCCGCTTCCCGAAGAGAAGATTGAACAGCACATCGCCCAGATGCCTTCGGGCTACTTGCTGAACACGCCCCCCGAACAGATTAGCCTGCACATCGCTTATGTGGAACGCGTGCGCGCCGGCGAGGGTCCCGTCGTGGAGTTCCACAACGCACCCGACCTGCCCCACACCGAGTTGACCATCTGCACTTACGATGACCCTGAGCCGGGCTTGCTGAGCAAAATTGCGGGCGTCCTCTATGCCTACGATGTAGAAGTCAGCAGTGCGCGCGTGTTGACCCGTGAAGATGAGCCACGAGTCGCTTTAGACACGCTCTGGGTCACTGTACGCCAGCGTCCGCTCACGCTCAACCAGTGTGCGGTGTTGGAGAAGGCGCTGCGCAAAGTGTTGGGCGGCGAGCAGTCGGTTGCCGAGTTGCTACGCCAGCACCAGAAAGACCCCGATACCCCGCTCCAGGTGAGCCAGCTCCAGATTAGCGAGACCGCTTCGGAAGACTACACCGTAATTGACCTACACACGCGCCCCGACGCTGGCGCGCTCTACCGTGCATCCTATGCCCTGTCGCGTCTGCGATGGAACATCCACAGCGCACGGCTGGGACACTGGGCGGGGCGGTCGGTGCTGAGCTTCTACTGCACGGATGCTCGGGGCAACAAAATCCGCTCGGAGCAATATGCCCAACTCCAAGCATACCTGCAGGCAAACGAAGGCTCGTCGGGGCGCTGATGCCCAGGGCGGGATTCGAACCCGCACGGGTTGCCCCAGAGGATTTTAAGTCCCCCGCGTCTACCGTTCCGCCACCTGGGCAAGGCATAAAGTTATACCCGAACGACGGAGCAAGTAGCACCCTGATTCAGGGAGATAAGTAGAGCAGGCGCCCCCTAAATCACAATCCCCCTCTCTGCCTAAAGAGAGAGGGGGATACAGAGGAGGTATTAGACAAAACGCCGTTAGACGCTCAGCCCAAAGTTGAACAACACGGTCAGCAGGTCGGCATCGTCGACAGTGCCATCGTTGTTGGTGTCTGAGCCGGGGTCGTCGGAACCGAAGCTGAACAGCACCTGAAGCAGGTCGGCATCGTCGATCGTGCAGTCGCCGTTCACATTGCCCAACGAGAGCGGCAACCCACCGCCGTAGCCAATCCAGCTAGCATCGGTAATGCGCGCTGTTGTGAAGGAAAATGGACTCTGGAAACAGAACAGATACCCTTCCAGTCCGAGCTCGTTATAGGCATTTCCACCCTCCATTTCAACCTTGAGGTGCACATTCTGGGACAGCGCACCGAGCGGGTCAGGTCCACAAGCGATGCGCGTAACACGACCACGTATGCGCCCATAAACCCGTGTAACCAAAATCTGGGTTTGTATGGGTTGCGTGACTTGTATACATGCGTTCGGGAAAATCTCACCTGTCCAGTCTATTACCGCCGTTGTCCCATCATCGGAAACGACGCTCGCAACTAAATCCGCAGTAACATTCAAGCCGATGTCAGGAAGTAGTTGACCAATGTCCAAGGTGATGTCTAAAACTAAGCCGTCGTTGTTTACATCGGTGAAGTAGAAGGCAACAGGATCTGAGGCGTTTACGGTACCGTCCAGTGTCAGACCGCCACGGATTTCGTATCGTCCACCGTTGAATATCCAGGAAAAGTATTCTCCGCGTTCGAGTTCTTGTGCGAGTTGTGCGTTGGCACCTGCCACCATCAATGCGCTCAGTGCGCCAATTATCCATCCTTTCGTCATCGTCGTTGACCTCCGTATCACTATTATACACCGAAAATCGGGTTCCTGCTATAAAAATGACCGTTCAGTCAGTGGTTTGTTTCGCAGATTCGGTCTGGTTTTGCAGCTTGGCTCGGACACGGTTCCACAACGCGCCTACCCCATAACCATAAAGTGCCCCCAGCATCCAGCCCCCCATCACATCCAGCGGATAATGAACCCCGACATAGATGCGCGATAGCCCGACCACCAGCGGGAGCCAGCCAAACAATGCCAACCCACGCCAGCCCCAAATGGCGCTGATCAGCCCCACCAGCGACGCCATATTCGCAGAGTGCGCCGAGGGGAACGAGCCTGAAGTGAGTTTGCCGGTGATGGCTTCTATCGGGAGGGCGACACAAGGGCGTTCGCGCCCAACCCACGCCTTGAGAAAGTCGCAAGTCTCGTTGGTGAGGATGAGCACGGGCACCAGCAGCAGGGCGAACTGACGTGCCTTGCCCCCACGCCAGATTAGATAGAGCCAGAGCACAAGCACCAAAATCCGAGCAGGGAGCGATTTGAGCGCATCGGAGAAGAAGACCATGACCGGTGTCAGCCAATCCGCGCGCCAGCCCTCGAAGACCCAATAGAACAGCTGCTCATCCCAGCGCAGGAGCGTTTCCATCGGGTATGTTGTACCTGAGATGGCTCTGTGCCTCCTCCACCTCGCGGCGTGTCGGCAAGGACGGCTGGGCACCCCAACGCATCACAGAGAGTGCCGACACCGCTTGGGCGAACGCCAGCGCATCGGGGAGAGCACGTCCCTCTACCAACGCGAGCGTGAACCCTGCCACAAAAGCGTCGCCTGCCGAGGTCGTATCTACCACCGAGACCGCATAGGCAGGCTGATAAACGAGTTCGCCCTCATGCCAACATAACACCCCGTTCGCCCCAAGGGTCAACACGCCGCGTTGCCAGCCCTGCGCTTGGAGCGCCTGCACCTGCTGTTCGGGAGAGGTTGTGGAGGGTTGACCCGTCAGGATTTGCGCTTCACTCTCGTTCGGGATGAGCCAGGTTGTCCGCAGGGTGAGTTCCGGCGGGAGCGATTGAGCGGGTGCAGGGTTCAGCACGAAGGGACGCTGGTAGCGTTGGGCAAGGTTCGCCGCTTCCAGCACAGCCTCTATCGGCACCTCTAACTGCGCAATGACAGCGTCCGCTTGGGCGAAGGCAGGTTCCGCACGACGCACATGGTCTCGGCTCAGGCGCGCGTTCGCACCGGGAGCGACCACAATCATGTTCTCACCCGATTCGGCGACCGCAATCAACGCCACTCCCGAAGGTACCCCCTCCGCGCGAGTGATGTAGTCGGTGCCAATCCCCTCTTGCTGGAGGTTTTGAAGGGTTTGATGACCGAACTCATCGTCGCCGACTGAGCCAACGAACACGACCTGCGCCCCAAGACGCGCACACGCAACCGCTTGATTGGCACCTTTGCCACCAGCAATCACCTGGAAATCTTCGCCCAAGAGCGTTTGACCAGGTTTGGGAAGACTCGGCACACGCACTACCAAGTCGGTGTTCGCACTCCCTACCACCACAATCGTTGGACGCCCCATCGCAAGGAAGATTATACCAATCAGCGATTATCCCTAAGGGAACGGGTGAAAATCACCCATTGAATGGGTGATTTTCACCCACACAAGGTACAATAGGTCTATGTTTCCACGCTGGGTTCAGGAGCGGGTACGGAAGCAGTTGAGCGTTTTCCCTGCAGTGTTTCTACAGGGTGCGCGCCAGGTGGGAAAGACAACCTTAGCCCGCCAGCTCATCGCAGAGAGGGTACTCCAACATTACTTCACGATGGATGACCCTGTGGTGTTAGCAAGTGCCTCACAAGACCCCAAGGGGTTTGTAGAGAATCTGCCCCTACACACGGTGCTGGACGAAGTTCAACGAGTGCCCGAGCTCCTGCCTGTACTGAAGATACGCATCGATACCGAACAGCGCCCTGGAATGTTCTTGCTCACAGGTTCGGCAAACCCGCTGACCCTATCGCAGGTGGCAGAGAGCTTGGTGGGGCGGATGGCAATCGTTACGCTTGACCCGCTCTCGCAAGGGGAGATCGAGAGGCGCCCCGAACAGTGGATTCGGCAGATGTTCTCGGGCGGTTCGCCCTCTCCACCTTCCCAGCAAACCGACGATTTAGACGCCCGCATTCTTCGCGGTGGGTTCCCAAGAGTGGCAGAGCTCCCCGATAGAGAAGCGCGTCAGGAGTGGTTTCGCGCCTACCTGACGACCCTGCTCAGCCGAGACCTGCGCGACTTGGCGAATGTCGAGCGTCTGGTGGAACTCCCACGCTTGCTGAATCTGCTCGCTACCCTGTCGGCACGCCTGCTGAATGTTGCCAACCTCTCACGCGAGTCAGGTATCCCTCAGACAACGCTCCAGCGCTACCTGGCTCACTTGGAGACCCTCTTTTTGATTACGCGTGTGCCCGCGTGGTATGCGAACCTCGGCAAGCGGCTCCTGAAGACACCCAAACTCCTCTTGAACGACAGCGGTCTCTGTGCCTTTTTGATGAACGCCGATGAGACACGGCTCCAGCACGACCCACTCTTGCGTGGTCAACTCTATGAGACCTTCGTTGGTTTGGAACTGCTCCGGCAGATTCACCACAGCGTGCCGGAGGTTCATCTCTACCATTACCGCACCGATAAACAGGAGGTGGATTTTGTGTTAGAGAATGAGCAGGGGCAACTGGTCGCTGTAGAGGTCAAAGCGAGCCAGACCCTCGGGGAAGCCGACTTTCGGGGGCTACGAGGGCTACACGAGGCTGTGGGCGAGCATCTGGTGGTGGGTGTGGTGCTGTATCAGGGTTCCCAGAGCCTGCCGTTCGGGGAACGCCTGTGGGCACAGCCGATTTCAGCCCTGTGGGATGGCACACCGAATGAACCGACCGAAACCCTATAACTCCCCTGCCCGTATCGCTGCGCGGAGCGACTCCATCCAGCGGGCATAGTAGTGGAGGTTATGATACGAGGCGAGCCGATAGCCCAGCATCTCCTGCGCACGGAACAGATGGTGGATGTAGGCAAGGCTATAACGCTGGCAGACGGTGCAGGTACATTCGGGGTCAATCGGGTCTTGGCACTCGGCGAAGCGGGCGTTGCGTAGGTTCAACCGCCCTTGCGCGGTGAACACCACACTATGGCGTGCCATCCGTGTGGGGAGAACGCAGTCGAACATGTCCACTCCACTCTGCACGGCGCGACGAATATCGTCGGGCATACCCACCCCCATCAGATAGCGCGGACGGTCGGCGGGCATGCGGGGCGCGAACTCGGCGACGATACGGTACATCTCCTCTATCGGCTCCCCGACTGCCGTCCCCCCAATCGCGTAGCCCGGCAAGTCCAGCGAGGTAATCTGCTCCAAGCTCATCTGGCGGAGGTCGTCATAGACGCCGCCTTGAAAGATGCCGAAGAGGGCTTGGGGATGAAGCCCCTGCTGGAAGCGTTGCTCTTGGTGGGTTTGCCACGCAGAGCGACAGCGCAGTGCCCACTGATAGGTTCGCTCAGCGGCGCGGGCAACTTCCTCACGCGACGCAGGATAGGGGGGGCACTCGTCAAACGCCATCACGATGTCGCTCCCTAACTGGGCTTGTACCCCGATGGAGCGTTCTGGCGTGAAGCGATGCTCCGAGCCGTCCAGATGCGAACGGAAGGTGACGCCGTCCTCATCGATTTTACGCAGGCTGGAGAGGCTGAACACCTGATAGCCGCCGCTGTCAGTCAAAATCGCACGCGACCAGCTCATGAACCGATGAAGCCCGCCCAAGCGCGCCATCCGCTCCGCGCCCGGGCGCAGGTAGAGGTGGTAGGTATTGCCCAAGATAATCGGGAATCCGAGCGTTTCCAGCTCCTCTTGGCTGAGGGTTTTGACCGTCGCTTGGGTGCCGACAGGCATGAACACGGGCGTTTCTATCACGCCGTGCGGGGTGTATAAGCGTCCCAGCCGAGCGTTGGAGCGCGCCGAATGCTGGAGGACTTCAAACCGAAAGCCTTCACTCACTCCTCGTAAACTCCAGCGTAGACGGCTTGGATGACCT
>JBDNDR010000117.1:0-6527 GCA_046718995.1 Fimbriimonadales bacterium | reverse complement strand
TTCGGTTCGGGGATCAGAGCCAGCGAGGTAAGCACCGCCCACGCGCTGAATCACCTGAACCGCGCTGGGATGTGTGCCATGCGGTGTAGTGCGTGGGGAATGCCCCCGTTTGCGCAATTCTTCAACGAGCGTGCTTTCTTCGCCAGCGATTTCCATCGTCAGGGTGCCCGGTGAAGGGTCGGTGCTACGGGTAGGTTGCCACGCCCAACGGGGCTGTTCGATCGCCGATTGGGGGTCTAACCCGAAGTCCAACATCTGCGAGATGACCTGGAGGTTTGTCTGAACTTGAATGTCTCCGCCGGGTGTGCCACCCACATACGCCAGCTCACCGCGCCGCGTGATGAGGTAGGCGTTTAGTGTGTGCATGGGGCGTTTGCCGGGTTCCAAGCGGTTGGGGCTATTGGGGTCTAAGGAGAACCCGCGCATCCGATTGTTCATCAAGATTCCGGTGCCTTCAATCACCACGCCGCAGCCGAAGGGGTGATAGACACTCTGGATAAACGAGATGGCGTTGCCCTGAGCGTCCGCCACGCAGAAGTAGGTCGTGTTCGTGTCGCGCAGTTCACCGGGTGAGGGGATACTGGTGGCTTGGGTGCGTGAGAGGTCAGCACGACGCTTAGCGATATAGTCGGGCGAAAGTAGGTCTTTCGTGCGCTCTGCGACAAAGCGTGGGTCGCCCAGATAGCGCCAGCGGTCGGCGTATGCTAACTTGATGGCTTCTATCATCAGGTGCGTACGCTCGGCAGGGGGCAGGTCGCGCAGGTTTGCAAAACCCTCCATCAAAGCGAGCGATTCTGCCAGAATGATTCCTTGCGAGACGGGCGGCTGAATATGAACGGTGTGCCCACGATAATCCACCTGGAGCGGTTCACGCCACTCGGACTGATAGCCTTCCAAGTCCTCGTAGGTCATCAGCCCGCCGGTGCGCTGACTGTATTGGGCAATCTGGCGAGCGATTTCGCCCCGATAGAAAGCGTTGCGTCCTTCACTGGCAATCTGCTGGAGGGTGCGTGCGAGGTCAGGACAGCGTACTATCTCGCCCACGCGTGGGGGGCGCTCTTGGTGGAGCAGGGCAGACAGAATCGGGCGCAGTTCGCTGGAGCGGCTGGCGTTGCGCCACACGCTCTCTTTGCGTGGGCTGATGGGATAGCCCTCGCGCGCATAGCGGATAGCAGGCTCCAACAGCCGTGCCATCGGGGTACGCCCATAGCGCCCGTGAAGTTGGAACCACGCATCCACCAGTCCGGGTACGGTCGCTGAGGAGAGACCCCGCAGAGGAATGCCGTTCGGGAAACGGTCAGGGGTTGCACTTTGAGGGGCAGGTCCTGAGGCGTTCAGGGCGAAGGTCTGCTTGCGTCCGGCATCGTATAACACAATAAAGGCATCCCCACCGAGATGGCTTGCCCACGGCTCCACAACGCATAGCACGGCGGAAGTCGCAATCGCCGCATCAATAAAGGTGCCACCCGCCATCAGCATCTGCAGTCCTGCGCTGCAAGCTAAAGGCTGGGAACTGGCGACAATACCCTGAGATGCCACCACAACAGAACGGCTCAACATAGGCTTTTAGAGATTGCCGTGCTGGACAGGATGACTCCGGCACATGGATGGACGACTTACCGTTGCTTCCTTCCGGACCTGGCGGGGTTCACCGTCGCTCCATTGCGAAGGTCCCGCCCAGACACGACATTAAGAGTTTACCCCAGACGCTCGATCTCGGTGGGTACGCCGCCTGCCTTCGCCGACTTCCACGCCGCTTCGGTGAACGCAATCACCCGTAGGGCATCCTCAGGCTTGGATTGCACCTCTTCGCGACCCAGGATAGCGTTCACGAAGTTGATGACCGGTTGATGCCCTTCAGGTAGATGCTCTTGGCGGTAGCGGTGTCCCTGATTGTTGCAGACCTCCAGCTGGTCGTGGCGGATGAGATAAGTGCCTTCGCTCCCGACCACGGTAATCTCCTCGTGCCAGCCGACATGGGTGCTTCCGATGATGGAGAGGTTGCCAATCGTGCCGTTCGCATACTCAAACGCCAGCGCCGAGTCGATGTCCACTGGGCGGTCGTAGTAGCGCATGTAGGCGCTGACTTTGGTGGCAGGGGCGTCAATAATCCACATCAAGAAGTCGACCAGGTGCGAGCCGGTGTCGTTGATTTGCCCACCGCCCGACAGTGCAGGGTCTTGACGCCAGGTGCCCTGCGTTGCGCGCATCCAGTTCTGCAGGTTAATCGCTTGCACGAAATGCACCTCGCCGATTTCGCCTCGCCGAATCCCTTCGTAGACATAGCGGTAAACGGGGATGTAGTGGCGTTGGTAAGCGACCAGCCCGATTTTGCCTGTCTCATTCAGCCGTTGGATGAGGTGTTTGGCTTGTTCCACCGTGCAGACCATCGGCTTTTCAATCATCACATGGAGCCCCTTGTCCAGTGCGTCCATCGCTTGGGGATAGTGCTGGGTGTGGGGGGTGACGATGATGACACCATCCATCTCGACTTTATCCAGCATTTCGCGGTAGTCGTCAAAGAAGGGGACTTCGTTCAGATGGGGGAAGCGGTCGGTGGTATGTTTGCGCTGGTCGGGGCTGGGTTCAGTAATCGCGACAAGTTGGGCGTCGGGCACGCCCTGAAGCACATTGATGTGATGGCGTGCCATGCCACCACTCCCAATCAATCCTAATCGTACTTGGCTCATGGTTTTGTATGCCTCCGCTGTTTCGTGCGTCTGCCCTATAGGACTTGGCACAGCGGGCTATCAGTTTCGGCATCCCCAGAAGGTTTCCTGCTGAGTGTGAGCGTGCAAGAACACTGGAGTTCTCAGAGCCGAATAAGATAGCAGGAATTAAGCAGGCGAGATGGAATAATGCGCAAGGACAAGGATGAACTTAGAACGGGTGGTGGCGTTGATTCAGAGTGCGTCTCAGGGCGTAGGCACTGAGGCGATGGCTCTGATGCTACGCGCCGTTGCTGAGGAGATGGGGGCATGGAACGCACTGGTGGTTCATCCCCCACGAACCATCCCCACCGTGTTCTTGCATGCGCCCGCTGAACGCACACCCCAAATCCCCCAGACGCTCCAACTGAATCAAACCGGTTGGCAAGTGATAGACGGCTATGCTTGGCGGGCTGTTGCGCTCCCCGTTCCAGAGCTCTATTATGTCCTGCGCGTCTGTGTAAAGCAAAAAGATGATGTGCGATGGGAGTTGCCGTGTAGTTTGGTGATGATATTGGCGCGCCACGAGCAGTTCCACCGTGAGATGAGCCAGCTCAAGCGAGTTTTGGAGCGCCGCGTTCAAGCGGTGGCGACCCTCTACGAGACGGCACTCGCCAGTGTGAGCGAGGATATTGAAAAGTTCATGCAAATCTTGACGCGTCGTGCCGCGCATGCAATGGACGCCCAAGCCTGCTCGCTGATGGTCTTGGATGCCAATAGCCAAGAACTGCAGGTCGTTGCCAGTTACGGGATCCCTGCCGAGACGCTCCCCGAAGCGCGCACTCGGCTTGGGGAGGGAATCGCTGGCAGGGTGGCTTTGCTGGGCGAGCCGATGATTATTAGCGACCCCGCCCTTGAGCCGCGCCTGAAGGGCATCGCACGACGCCCCGAGATTAGTAGCTCTATCTGTGTGCCCCTGCGCGACCAACAGAACCGAATCTTCGGGGTGTTGACCGTGCGACGGCTTCATCCCTCGCCGGGTTTCACTCAAGAGGACTTGCGGGTCTTTTCCATCTTTGCCAATCAGGTGGCGTTAGCCATAGAGAATGCGCACCTTTACCAGCGACTGAACACAAACATCCAGCAGTTGACCACTTTGGTCAACCTCGCGCAGTTGGTGACGGCGGTGTTGGATATTGACACCCTGCTCCAGACGGTTGCCTCACAGATCCGGGAAACTCTGGGCTTTTCACGGTGTGCCATCTTCCTGCAGGGTGAGAACTCCCGAATCCTAGTGCCCCAATGTATTCAGGGCTATCGTCCTGAGATGTTCTCGGCGCGTGGGGTGCGCAAGGGTCAGGGAGTGATTGGCATCGTGGCGAAGAAGCGGATGCCGATTGTGGTCAACGATGCCCGCAGTGAGCTCCAACCGATGCGTGGGTTCGGGCGTGCCATCGGTGCGAACCGCTACTGTGCCCTGCCGATTGTGGTGCATGGCTCTTGCATCGGAGTGGTACTGGCAGATAACGCCGATGCCAGTGGAGCGCTCCAGCCCGAACAGGTAGACCTACTCAGCGCGTTTGTCAACCAAGCGGGGATCGCCATCGAGAACGCACGGCTCTACCGTGAAAAGGAGCAACGCTACCAAGAAATCCAACACCTTGCGGCGTTTCGCAATAACATCTTGCGCAGTCTCGGCTCGGGAATGTTCACAATTGACTTAGATGGCACCATCTCTACTTGGAACCGCACGGCGCAGGCGATTACGGGACTCTCTTCGCGGGAGGTGGTCAAGCGCCACTACACCGAACTCATTCGAAGTGCCGAGAGCGCATTTCCTCCTGAGGCTTGTGCCGAAATGCAAAAGGTGATAGAGAGCGTACTGCAAGGGCAGGGAACCCATCATCTCTACAAAGTGCCCTTCCATCGGGGCAGTGAGACACGCATTCTGAATTTCACCATCAGCCCCCTACTGGTGGGACTGCGCCAGTCGCAAGGGGCGGTTGTGGTGTTTGAGGACATCACGGAGCAGGTTCAGATGGAAGCGCGCTTCCGCGAGATGGAGCGTCTCGCCGAGATTGGACAGATGACCGCGACCATCGCCCACGAGATTCGCAACCCCCTCACGGCTATCAAGGGAGCAGTCGACCTGCTTGTGGGCGAGACCGACCCCGAGAATATCGCCGTTTATACCGATGTGCTGGGTATGGAGGTCGCACGCCTGACGGAGATTGCCGACGAGTTCCTTGAATTCGCCAAGCCGTTCCACCTCCACATTCGCCCTGAACCGCTCAAGCCGTTATTCGAACGGATGCTCCGGTTCCTCTCGGCTTATCTGCAACAGTCTAATATCGTTGTAGAACTGCAGATGGAGGAGGATGTCGTGGTACCGATGGACCCCAATCGGATTGAGCAGGCTCTGCGCAACCTGATTCAAAACGCGGTTCAAGCGATGCCTCAGGGGGGTAAGATTACTCTGGAGGTGTGTGATGCCGATGAGTGGGTCGCTATTCATGTGCGTGATACAGGTACTGGTATCCCTCCCGAAGCGTTAGAAAAGGTCTTCTCTCCCTTCTACACAACGCGCACGCGAGGAACTGGGCTGGGGTTGAGTATCGTCAAAAAGATAGTGAACGGACATCGAGGTAAAATTGCCGTCAATAGCCGTGAGGGCGAGGGTTCTACTTTCACCCTTTGGTTGCCAAAATTAGAGAGAGAGGTGTTTGGTGAGCGAGAGGCACCCGAATATGAGAAAGGCAACAATTCTGGTGGTGGACGATGAGCTGAATATCCGAAGGATTCTGGAGCGTGCCCTTGCGAAGGAGGGCTTTACAGTTCAGTTGGCAGAGAGTGGACACCAAGCGCTCCAGCAGATTCAGTCGGAATCGTTTGATGTGGTCATTACCGATGTGGTGATGCCCGACATGAACGGGTTAGACCTGCTCAAAAAAGCGCGGGAGCTGAACCCAAACCTTCAAGTGATACTCATGACCGCCTATGGCACAATCCCCACTGCGGTGGAGGCGATGCGCAATGGAGCGGTCGATTTCCTGACCAAGCCGTTAGACCTGCCGGTGCTCCTGAAAGTCATTCGTCATGCGTTGCGCGACCGTGACAACGCCCCCAAACGCGCCCCTGCAACGCCCAAGCGGGGTGTTTCGAAGCCCTTGATTGGGACAAGCCCCGCTATCAAGCGCGTGCTGGAGATTGTAGACCGTGTTGCCGACACACGCACCACCGTACTGATAACGGGTGAGAGTGGCACAGGCAAGGAACTAATTGCGCGCCTCTTACATGCCAAAAGTAGTCGCGCTAAGGGACCCTTCGTGGCGGTCTCCTGCGCTGCGATTCCAGAGACCCTGATGGAGGTCGAACTGTTTGGGGCTTATAAAGGGGCTTACACGGGGGCTGAGACCGACCGCACCGGCAAGTTTGAAGCGGCGAATGGCGGGACGCTGTTCTTGGATGAGGTGGGCGACATCCCGCTTCCGGTTCAGGTCAAACTCCTGCGTGCCTTACAAGAGCGCGAGATAGAGCGGTTAGGGGGCAACGAACCGATCCCGGTGGATGTACGGCTCATCACAGCGACTAATCGCAACTTGGAGCAGGCGGTCAAAGAAGGGGCTTTCCGTGAAGACCTCTACTATCGCCTCCAAGTGGTGCATATCCACCTTCCGCCTCTGCGAGAACGCCCTGAGGACATCCCGCTCCTGGCGGACTATTTCCTGCAGAAGTTCGCTCAGGAAAATGGGCGCGCGCTCCGTTCAATTAGCCCTGAAGCGATGGCAATCCTCCAAAGCGCCTGTTGGAAAGGCAATGTGCGCGAACTGGAGAACACCATCGAGTCGACCGTCGTGCTGGCGCCGCCCGACGCAGAAA
>JBDNDR010000116.1:0-6532 GCA_046718995.1 Fimbriimonadales bacterium | reverse complement strand
CCAGTGGGAGCCAGTCTGTGTCCCTGCGCCAAGCGACTTACCCCCCCGTGTCTCGCTGTGGCTGGAGGGGGAACCGCTGGAGGTGCCCGTGCTGACACGCGAGCAACTCCTCCCCCACCGTTCGCTCCCGACCCCTGCATTACTGGTTCAGCCTGACACCACCGTGCTGATAGAACCCGGCTGGGATGTCATGACCGACCCACGCACAGGTGCACTCGTTGGGCGATGGGTGAGTCCGTCGGGATAAGGTATAATTTCTCCTGCGAGCCGGCGTAGCTCAGCGGTAGAGCAACCGCCTTGTAAGTGGAAGGTCAGGGGTTCGAATCCCCTCGCCGGCTCCATTCGGAGGTGCCCCACCATGGTTGAGAAAATCCGCCAGAGCTACGAAAGAGACGCCTTAGACGAGTCCCAGCTCCATCCCGACCCTATCCAGCAGCTGCGCCAGTGGATTGAGGAGGCTATCGCCGAGAAGGTTATCGAGCCAAACGCGATGTGCCTTGCAACCGTAGACGCCGAGGGATACCCTGATGCACGGTTCGTGCTTCTGCGCGGACTGGATGAGCGTGGCTTGGTGTTTTATACGAACAGCCGAAGCGCTAAGGGCAAGCAACTCGCTCACTGCCCCTATGCCAGTGCGGTTTTCTGGTGGGGCGCGCTGGAGCGTCAGGTGCGCATCACAGGCGCTGTGGAGACGGTGAGCGATGCCGAAGCCGATGCCTACTTCGCAACACGCCCGCGCGGGCACCAACTCTCGGCGTGGGTCTCGCCCCAAAGTGAAGTCGTGCCCAGTCGGGAGTGGCTGGAACAGCGCGCCCAAGAGGTAGAAGCCCGCTTTGAGGGTCAGCCTGTGCCCCGCCCCGACTATTGGACAGGCTACCGAATCGTGCCCCGAAGCTTTGAGTTCTGGCAGGGACGGCGCAACCGCCTCCACGACCGTATCCGCTATGTCCGCCAAGCCGACGGGAGCTGGCGTATGGAACGGCTCGCGCCCTGATTACTTGAGTTGCGGCGTGCCAGCGTTCGCCAGGCTCTCCCACGAGTAGTAGAAGAAGTTGCGCCCGCTACTGTTCATCGCCACGACCAGCCCTGACTGGAACGCACCCCCGAAGTTGTGCGCACTCACATCCAGCCCATCGGTCTCGTCAGCCCCTGTGGCGATGACCTTCAGCGGTTCGGTCTGGCGCCCAAAGCGCGGGTAGATGTGGATTAGGCTGTTCTCTTCCAGCTGCTCCACACAGAGCAGGTAGCCCTCGCCCCGGACAGGCGCATAGACCGCAATCCCCTCATGGTCGCCTTCAAACTGGGTTGCGAACAGGGCTAACTCACGGCTGGCGTGCGGATGGTCGGGGTCAGCATGGTACTTGCGGATGCCCACCTGTTCGTCGGCGTAGTACACATAGCCAAGTTCATTATCCACAGCGACTGCCTCTATCTCCTGCTCACCGCTAAACTTGCCGAAGGTACGCACCAGTTGCACGCCTACCCTCCCTGCTCGCGTGTTGACCAGCCGATACTGGTGCAGATAGCCCTCGCGTGGACCCGACTTGGGGGCTACAATCGCGTGAATCTCCCCTGTGCGCGGGTGGGTGTACAGGGCAATCCCCATGGGCATCGCACGCTCCTCACGCTCGCCCCGAAAGACGCGCGCCTCCTCCAAGTCGGTCATGTCAAACAAGCGACGGCGCATCGGGTCAATCCGATAGATACGCAGTCGGCTGGCGAACCGCTCGGTAGCGACGGCGATGTCTATCCGCCGACCGCCCCACCGAAAGCCATACGCCACATCCACATTATTGGGACGGTCTAAGCCCCCAACCCACTGTACCATACGCCCGCGCAGGTCAAACACGCCCAGCCCACCCCCTGGAGCAGACTCTTTGTTCGTACCAATCACAAGGCTCAACGCTGGGTTCGTGGGGTGAACCCAGATGGCAGGGTCGTCGGCGTCATCGGGGAGGGGCTGGGTGCGTACAATCGGACTCACAGGAATCGGGTTCAATCTGCGGGCATGAACCACTCGGTTTAGTCGTTTCATCATAGGTCTCCTTTACTAGCTTTTGGTGAGCTCTTCGTAGAACTTTTGGGGCGTGAGAATGCGGTTGGGATCCCACACTTCGTGGAGATAGACGATAGGCTCCCACCCCTCAGGTCCGGGGCGGGTCGTGCGTTCCAGCCACCGCTGGGCGAGTTCGCGCTTGGAGTACGGCATGCCCCAAGAACGGTTCGCCTGGCGCGCCTGCTCTTGGAGCGTATCCCACAACTTGAGCCAGGCGTACCAGACCCACACACGGCTGGTCTGCACACGCCAGAGCCGTTCGGGGTCGCCTTCTACCGCACGCTCGGCGCGCTCCCACAGCCGTTCCGCCTCCAGCAGCACCTCGTGCCGTAGGTAGGGCGCTTTCTGAGGGTCGGTGAAACAGCCCATATGGAACCCTTGCGCGCGTTCACTCAGCAGGTTCATATACCGTTGAATGGAGGACGCCGCTGAGCCGTAGTAGCCTTTGAGAAACTCATCAATCAGTTTGCGCTCGTCCTGGTAGGGGTTCCACATCAGCTGGGCGGTAAGCCATGCCTTGAGCTCCGCCATGTCGCCCCCGTTCGATTGGTAGGAGCCTTGCTCGAACACCCCGCGTACGCCGTGCTTGTGGAAGAAACGGAGATTCGGTGCCAGCACATACCAGTTCGGGTGCGGGATGAGATAGTTGGTGAAGTTGGTAGCGTAGTCCCAGATATAGAGCCGTTGGGAACGCTCGCTCCAACCGCGAATGTCGTCGGCGAACGCCTTATTGATTGGCGCCTCTAACGGTTCGGCGAAACTACACTCTATGGAGCACAGGCGAATAATCACGCTGGGGCGCGGACGCAAAGTGCGGGTCGGTCTGCGCGTGTACCAGTAAGCCAGTGTATCAAACGCCACATTCGGAAACTCACGCTCCAGCCGCTCGGCGATATAGTTGACCATCTCCAACACCGAGCCTGCAGGCGTTCCCTCACGCTCGTCCACCGCTTTACAGCGGGCGCACTCGCACGCTCCCGTCCAGTCGTTCTGGGAGATAGAGATAATCTGCGCTTGGGGACTTTCCTGAAGCACTTGGCGCACGCGCTGAACCAAAAACTCGCGCAGCTCGGGGTTCGTGCAACAGAGCTGGGCTTTCTCCCACTGGCGTTTGCCCCCTATCAGGCTGTACCATTCGGGATGCTTCTCAAAATAGGTTTCGGGCGGCACAAGCGCATAGAAGGTATGAACAAAGCCGACATAGGTGATCTTGCCACCATGCTTTTCGGTGAGGTTGGGGGTATGCCCATTGGAGTAATTGCGCGCAGCCCAATCGGGTTGAAACGCGTGATACCAGAACGGCTCGCGGTACTCAAAAGCAGGTTTCTCTCGGAGGTTCTGGGGCGGAACGCGAAAAGTGCGCCGCTGGGGGATTTGGGTTGCCCACGGTGTCCACCAGCGCACACCGCCCACCGTGTGCAAAAACCGATAGACCGCGTACAGCGTGCCGCGTGGACGACCGCCCGCAATCAGCAGATGACGCCCCTTCGTGCGGATAAGAACCTCTTCGGGGTTCAACCGTTCCCACTCCACCTCTGGGAAGAGGCTACGCGCCAAACTACCCTGACCAACCACGATGCCCGTAGGCGGGAGCGTAGTGGCAGTCTGGACTTCAAAGCGGGCACCTGTGATTTTCTGGAGATGGGTCGCCAGCTCCTCTGCCGCATAGCGCTCGCTCGGAATAGCGCCCTCCTGAATCATCAAGGGTAGGCGCGCGCGTCCACGCTCAGCAACAATTAGCTCCGACACCATCAAAACTCATAGTTGACCTTCTATTTGATGAATCCTGCAAAAAAATCGCTGGAACGGGAGGGTCTCGTTCCAGCGAATCACCTACAAGTAAGGGTTATGATGAGAGGTTAACGCTTACGCCGACGCAGTCCGACCAGTCCTGCCAGCCCAGTTGCCAGCGCGACCATACTGGCAGGCTCAGGAACCCAATCTTGCTCAACCAGCATCAGCCCCGCGAAGGAACCAGGGCGATTGAGGTCGGCTTGAAGCGAGAAACGCTCTATGACAAGTAGGTCACGAGCAGGCGCGCTGAGCGTCACTGGAATCACCACATGGAACGCCCCATCGCTTCCACCGCTAAAACCAGAACCCTGAAAGGAACCTGACCCGTTGTAAAGCAGATTGCCGCTGCCATCGTAAACCATCTTAGACCAGTTAATCTCGGCTCTGCCAAAAACGAAGCCTGCTATCACAAAGTTGAACCCGGTGAGAGGGGCGAGGCTGTTGCTGGGGTCGGTAATCGTGTACTGCCCTGTCATCTGACCCTGACTAAACCCCGAAGCCAAGCCAACAAACACAGGATTCGGCGTTGCGCTGGTCGGTAGGAAGGTCACCTGTGGGAGCGGATTGGTGACCACCGTGGTCGGTACCGTAATGGGGGTGAAAGGCGATGTCAGAAAGCCGCTACTGCTCAGGATGTTCACATTCCAGCCTGAAGCAAAGGCACTTGTCGCCAAGGTTAAGATTCCTGTAGCCCATAAGATTCGCATGTGTTCCTCCTGTTGATACTGCTAAACAGGGAGAAGCACCTTTTATGCCAGAAAACACTTTCTGAGGTAAAACTGGCAAATTTGGCAGGTATCGTTAGCCTAAAGAAAAGCAGGCAGAGAACTGCCTGCTTTCGGAGGGATAGACGACTGACTGTTCTCAGCGCTTGCGTCGGCGCATAGCAATAAGCCCTGCCAACCCGGAAGTGAGTGCCAGCATACTGGCAGGCTCAGGCACCCAGTCTTGCTCCACCAGCAGAAGTCCTGCGGTAGAAGTGGGGTTTGTGGGCAGAACGAAGAGCAAGAAGTTCTCGTAGACCGTAACATCGGTGGCGGGAGCACTCAGGGTCTCGTTGAGCACGATATTGAAAGCCCCGTCGGTTCCACCAAAGCCTGAACCAGCAATCGTGCCAGACCGGTTGTACAGGATAGCGTTATCCGAGTTGCGTACCACCTTTTTCTGCCAGACAATCATAGCAGAACGGTCTACGATACCTGCTATCACGAAGTTGAACCCAGTCAGCGGTGTGGGCGAAGGGACAGTGGGGCTGATAGAATAGGCACCCGAGAAGGTACCGTTGGTGAATGAAGTCCCATCCCCAACCAAGATGGGGTTCGGAACGCCGGCACTGGTGAGAAAGGTAATCTGCGGGAGCGGGTTTGTCATCGTGAGAGTCGGAACCGAAACCACCGTTGAAGGCGGATTCAGCACACCCGAGCTGTTGATGACCGTAATGTTCCAATTGGCTAATGCGCCAGAAATCAGCACAGTTGCCACAGTGACCGAAGTCAGCACACGTTTAAGCATCATAACATGACCTCCTTTTGCGTTTCGGGCTTGGGCGAATAGATACACGACCCGATTGCTACAAATAGACAAGCAATTTTTGTGCCAGGTTCCCGTCCTGAGTTCAAAACTGGCAAAAATGCGAGCAAAACGAAACGCCCCCCGCCGAGGCAGGGAGCGCAAAAGGTGCAACGATACTTTCAGGATTACTGCGGGTTTCGGCAGTGGTTGGGCTGGTTCGAGTAGCCTTGGTTGGGCTGAACCGGCGCATAGTGGCAGGGGCGACCCGCACGCGGGTGTCCCTGTGGGAACTGGCTCACCACACCGCTCATGCCGTAGTAGACATAGTTGCCAACGGTGTAGAAGGGACTGTTGGGCTGTTCCACGCGGTAGAGTGGCTTAAGCTTACTGCCCTGCTCCCTGACGCGCACTTGACCCCCTTGCACCAGGCGGGTCTTAGCGTTGCCCGCGTGCCCATCCACATAGCCGACCGAGGCCACTTCGTTGTGCCGCCCCTGAGTATAACTCCCCAACCCCTGATTGTTGGCAGGGTTATGGTCGCCAAGCACGCCGTCATAAACGGCGGTCGTGCGCACCACATCATCTATCACAGCCAATCGCACGGGGGTCGGTCCGCCAGGCCACGGGAAGTCAGGCAGAGGCATGCTACCGCGCTCCACAATTTCCCAGTTGGCGATGTAGGCGGTCGTGCGGAAAACCGTGCGGGTATTGTCGGGGCAGAGCTGGAGCGGTAAGAACGCCGTCGTCACATCCCACGCCTGACGGTCGGACGGACAGCCAGACAGGTCGGCGTTCTTCAGGTAGGGATAGATGGCGTGGTACACCGTGAAGGCGCAGAACCCAGCGCCCTGGTTGGTCATGTAGATGCTGAAGGGAAATGCCTCGTCGTAGTCTTGCAGATACTGAAGCATGCCGAGGGTAATCTGCTTGACATTGTTCACGCAGAAGGTCTGGCGCGCCTTCTCGCGCGCTTGAGCGAACACAGGGAACAGAATCGCCGCCAAGATGGCGATAATCGCTATAACGACCAAGAGCTCAATCAGCGTAAAGCCTCGTCGCTTCATCATTTGGGTCTCCTCCACCTAAGAGTGATAGTGGGACTATGCCCGTTTGCATTATACATTCTCTTTGAGCCGATTCCTGCTTAATTCCCTGAAATCAGGCGCAAAT
>JBDNDR010000115.1:0-6544 GCA_046718995.1 Fimbriimonadales bacterium | reverse complement strand
CATCGCCTCGACCACATATCGGTCGCCCACACGGGTACGCACGAGTTGGATGCCCTCGGCTTCGAGCCGGCGTTCCATTCCGAGATTGCTCATATCGGTGGCGACCACCATCGGTGGCGTGAGCGTACCCTGTGCATGACGCGTGAGCGCCCAGAGGGTCATCACGGCGTCACCGTCCACGACCTGTCCTTTCTCATCGCAGAACAGGGCGCGGTCGGCATCGCCATCGTAGGCGACTCCCAGCTGTGCCCCCGTCTCGCGGATGGCGTTTTTCAGCGCGTCCAGATGGGTGGAACCGCATCGGTCGTTGATATTATCGCCATTCGGTTCGGCGTGGAACAGGCTGACCCGCGCACCCAGCTCGTGGAGCAACACGGGCGCAAACTGGCTGGCAGCGCCGTTGGCACAGTCGACTGCAATAGACACGCCCCGAAGAGGTTCCCGTTCCCCAGTCATCTCGCGCATCGTGTGGAGCAGGTAGTGCAGGTACTGCTCGCTCTCACGCTCGTCGTAGTGCCAGACCCCGATGCCCTCAGGCTTGGCGTAGGGGAACGGTTGGGGCGCCTCGCTCATGAGTTGCTCTATCTCCGCTTCATACTCATCGGGGAATTTGTAGCCGTCCCCGCCGATGAGCTTGATGCCGTTGTCTTGGGCAGGGTTGTGCGAGGCGGAGAGCACAATCCCCAAATCGTAGTGCCCCTCCCGTGTGAGGTAGGCGACGCCTGGGGTTGGCAAAACACCTGCTGAGGTCACATTGACCCCGACGGAGCATAAGCCGCTAATGAGCGCACACTCCAGCATCGCACCACTGCGTCGGGTATCCCGCCCAATCAGCACGGTGGGTGTGTGGTTCGGCTCGCTGTGTCGGATGAGCTGTTGCGCGATAGCACGCCCCAGTGTGAGTGTGAAATCAGGGGTCAAGAGTGCGTTCGCCACGCCGCGAACGCCGTCGGTTCCAAAATAGCGTCTCATATTTGGATGTCCAGTCCTTTGTGGTCTTGAGATGGTTCGGGGCGCTTGGCAACAATCACTCGGCTGGGGCGTATCACACGCTCACCGAGACGGTAGCCCCGCTCGACTTCATCAATTACGATTCCGTCCTCGTATTCGTCGGTCTCCACGCGCTGGATGGCTTCGTGGAGGTTGGGGTCGAAGGGTTGCCCAATGGCTTGGATGGGGTAGACCTCATAGCGTTCGAGGAGCGCCTTGATTTGGCGCTCGGTCATGCGCACCCCCTCCAGAAGTGGCTCCAGTTCGTGGGTCATCTCGGCGGCTTGGAGCGCACGCTCAAAATTGTCCAGGATGGGCATCAGCGACTCCATCAGCGATTCCAGCAGGAGTGCGCGCTGACGCTCCATCTCATCCTGCTGGCGTCGGCGATAGTTTTGGAAATCGGCAAGCGTGCGTAGATAGAGATTCTTCTGCTCCTCCAGCGCTTGCTCCATCTCTTGGAGGCGTGCCAGCGCATGTTCTAAATCGTCGGTAACGGTTTCTGCCTGCTGTTGGGTGGTCGTCTCATTCTCATTTTCACGCATGATAGGCTCCATCGTTCGTACTGCAACACCTCCTCAGGACGGTTTTCGGTTTGTAATTAACTATACCCCTTACGAACGGGTGTAGAGTTCCCACTTGATTCGTGCCATCAGGTAGCTGATGACCGACTCGGAACCGCGGTTCAGGTTCGCACCGAGGGGCGTTAACCCATCATACACCACACCTGTTTCAGGGTCGTAGAGGGCAATCTGGTGGATGTTGTCACCGTGATACCACTCCAGTGCGCGTTCGGCATATCGGAGGAACGGCTTGTAAGCATCGTATGCCTGCCAGGCATCCAGAAACGCCTCCACAGTTGCCCCAGCGCAGATGGGTTGCTGGTCAAACACGGCGCGCGATTTACCCCGAAAGTACCAGCCGTCACTCCCGATGGGTTGGAAGTAGCCCGTTTCGGCAGAGGTCACCTCACCCAGGAATTCAAAAGCCTCTTTGGCAATTTCCATCCAGCGAGGCATGCGCGTGTAAAGCCCTGCCCGGAGGAGCGCTTGCGGTAGGCGTGGGTTATCGTAAGTGAGGAACGGCTCAAACCAGCGCCAGTCGGGTTCGCGGGTCGCCTGGTACCGTTCAGCTAAGGTGCGTCCCAGTACAATCAGCCGATGATGGTCCTCCTCCTCCAGAATCAGGAACGCTATCGTGCGTGAAGGTTCCATCTTCAAAATATGAGGTGTTGCCCCGTCCAGCAGGGCTTGAGCGCGCGTTGCCCAGGCTGTGTTGGGAAGCAATTTGACAAGGGTACGCAGCGCCCACACAGTACGCCCGAACGAGTCGTCACTCCCCACCTCATCCAGCCAGTTGCCCTCCGCATCACGAAAATTGTGGAATCGCCCGTTTTCCAACTGCGCCTGTTCAATAAAGCACAGGGTCGTTTCAATCAGCCGTTCGGGGAAACTGGGGTCGTGTAAGTCGAGCCAATCGGGGTGGGTCGGTGCGATGCGATAGAGCCACGCGCCCACAATCAAACCGCGCGCTTGGTCATCTATAGAGAACCCGTGCTCAATCCAAGGCTCGGCATAGCGGGTATGCTGCCAAATGCCGAGGGGAGTCAACAGATGGTCTAAATGTAGCAACCGAACAGGCGGTAGGCTCTTCGGCTTGCGCATGACCTAATTGTACCTGGTCTGCTCACCGGCGGTCACGGGCACGCACCCCAAGGTCGGGATTGTCGGTAAATAAGCCATCCACCCCGTAGCGATGGAAGAACCGCCTCATCACCGCCTCCTCAGCCTTGAAAGTCCACGGGTAGACCGCCAGCCCCCGTCGATGGCACTCCCAAACGAAGTTGGCATTATTGACAGGGCGCCCCGAGTCGTCTTCTATCAATCTGCGATTGGAGCCGATACCGTTGACGGTCTTCTTCAGGCGTTCCAGGTCGTCGGTGGTGAGAGGAGTACTGCTAAGAAACACCAGCGGCAGTTCGCAGCCGAGCGAGCGTAACTGCACCAACGCCTGCTCCTCAAAACACTGCACAATTGCCTGCCCGTTCCGCCCTTGATAGCCCATCGCGTCTAACACCTTCAGCACGGGTTCCTCCATCGGTTTGCCCTCCCGCTGATGGAATGTAGGTGCCTTCATTTCGGGCACAATCCCCACCGAGCGGTTGAGTTGGCGGTTCAGGTGCTGAACGAGGCGTATCATCTCCTCCAGTGTTGGGATTTCACAGGGTGGAAGGTGTGCTTGTTGGTCAGGCTTAGCACGCCCCCATGCCCGTAGACGCTTGATTTCATCCAGTGTGAAATCGATGGCGTAGTAGTGTCCGTCGCTACGCGCCCGACCCGGAAACTTCTGGGCGACATCGGTCGTGGTCTCCAACCAGAGGTCATGAAGGCAGATAGGAACTCCGTCCCGCGTCAGCACCAGGTCAGGTTCAATCATATCGGCGCCCTGTCCATAAGCCAGTGCGTAGGCTTCCAGTGTATGTTCAGGTAGATAACCGCTTGCCCCGCGGTGGGCAATCACCTGTCGCTCTCGTGCCATAGGATAGGTGTACCCCAACAGAGGTTAAGAAAGTGTTAGAGTCTACCTAATGAGGGACGGTCAGCGGACTGAAAACAGTCGGGGCAGACCGATTGCCTGCCCCGACGAGCCAAAGCTTCCAACCTCTTACGCCCAGTCGGGCATGCCGATGCGCGGTGCAAACGACATATAGCGTCGCGCCTCTTGAGGGGTCATCGAGGGATTCTTGTGGGATAGCCCCATGAGTTTGAGCATCTTATGGAAGGCGTCGGTGTTGCGGATTAGCCCGTGGAACTCCTCGCGCCCGGGTCCAAGAGCGGTGATCCAAGTGTAGTCGGCAGTGTGTTGGGTGCCACACCAGCCGATACCGTTGTAGTTGCTCATAATCTGACCCAATAGCCCCTGTAGGCTTCGGTGGTGTCGGCTCCAGATGGTCGGGAGCTGACCCCGCGCTGCGCTTGCCAGCACTCCCGCCTCTTCTTTGGTTACCTCAATACCTATCTGGTTCTTGAGTATCTCGTGCACATCATCGGCGCTGGTGGCTTTACTCAGGTGGGTTGGGAGCAGTTCATAGGAGCATTTGGACTGTACAACCAGCTCCAACGCTTTATTGGACGCCTCATACTCGCCTCCCATCCCGTTCAGTCCGGGGTTGGAGTTGCCGTGGTCGCTGGTGATGATGACCAGCGTATCGTCGCGTCGGGATACAAACTCATGCACGACGACGACCGCGTCATCAAACGCCAGTTGATCCCAGAGAATCGCGCTTGCATCGTTCGCGTGTGCGGCGTGGTCTACGCGTCCGCCCTCTATTTGCAGGAGGAAGCCATTCGGGGCGTTGCTCAGGATTTCCAGCGCCTTGCGCGTCATTTCGGCGAGGGTGGGCACGGTGCGTTTGAGTTCCTCCGAGTTGATGTGGTCAACCGTATAGGGTACATGGCTTCCATAGAACAGCCCCAGCACCTTGTCGGGGCGTTCGGCGCTGAGCACCTGGTCGCGCTTGTCCCAGTAGGTGTAGCCTTTGTTGCGGAACTCGCCAAGCAGGTCGCGCTGGTCGCGGCGTTGATTGGGTGCGAAATGGCGAACGCCTCCCCCCATCAGCACATCCACGACATCCAGATACTGAGGGGCAATATCGTCCTCGTCATCGCGTTTGGGCTGGATGGAGGCGAACCCCGCAGGCGTGGCGTGTGTGATGCGCGTGGTCGTCACCAGTCCGACCTTCTTGCCCGCTTGCTTGACGATGTGCGCAATCGGCGTGAGGCGTGTGCCATCCGGGAGGACATTAATCGCACCGTTGAACACACGGCTTCCCGTCGCCCACGCACTGGAAGCGGAGGCGGAGTCGGTGACCAGCGAGTTGAGCGCAGCGGTATCAAAGAAGCCAAGCGTTGCGTCGGGGTCTTGAAGCAGTTGATACCAGAACGCCCCCTTCCCGCGCGCCATCTTAGAAAACTCATCGGCAAGCGAGGGTACTCCTGCACTCATGCCGTCCGAAACCATGAAGATGATATTTTTCACGCGCCCACTGGAACGGTTCGTCGTCTGAGCGGGAGCTAACTTGCTGAGTGCCAAGCCTGCCGCGCCGGCTAATCCCAGTTGTAAAACCTCTCTTCGTGTGATTAAGCTCTTCATTGCCAACCTCCGTTAGGAAGGATACCCTGCTTTTCAGTTAAGAACGGGTTAATAGTTTCTGAGTCCCTGCGCAGTTTTTGAAAGCCGTCTACCGAGTGGGCAATTTTGGAAGGAAATTGCCCCAAATTCCCGAATTTTCGCTCTGGAACTGGCAGGAATCTTAGAAAGCAGATGGTATAGTTGAAGTGTCGCGATGCGTCGTGGCTCTTGAGGGTGGGATGAGTAGGTGTTGATGTGCGACAGGGAGGTTATATGGAACGACGCTGGAGCACGACGCAGATCGAGCATGCCCTTCGCGAACTTAAAGGAGTGTGCGGGGCACGTGTGGTGGCAGACGAGAGTGGGTTAATCCAAGAAATCCACCTGCTCGTTGAGGGCGACCGAAACCCGAAACAGGTGGTACGCGATGTAGAGTCTGCCCTGATGGCACACTTCGGCATCCACATAGACCACCGCAAAATCAGTGTCGCCCAGAAGAGCGCCATGCGTACCCCTGTGTCCTCGCGTTTGCGTTGGGTCGATGTGCAATTGAGTCAAGAAGGCACCCGTGCCATCGCCACAGTACTCTTGGAGCGCAACGGACATCTCTTCCGCGGCACCGCATCCGGTGTACGCGCCAGCACCCAACTGCCCCGACTGGTCGCTTTGGCGACTTTGCGTGCCATCGAGTCGGCGCATGGGCTGGTGGAACGGTTCGGACTGGAAGAGCTCAACACCAACCTGACTATCGGGGGCTATCCGATGGTCGCTGTGCTGGTGAGTGCCGTACGCGACCAAGGTGAAGACCTCCTGCTGGGCAGTGCGTTGGTACGCCAAGACCCATTCCGTGCCGTCGGCTTAGCAACCTTAGATGCTGTCAACCGCCGAGTGAACGCCTTCCCCAGCGATGCAGAGAGCGTTCCTGAGACTGCGGTTGTGCTATCGAACGAGGAGGTTCCCACCTCCCGTGAACGAGCGATTTAGACAAAGGGCATACTCCCCCGTTGGTATGCCCTGAGCAAGGCAAGCAGAGCGGAGCGGCTACCGAGCGGCTGAACTTCTAATAACAGGAGGGACAGCAGATGAAACGGTGGCTCATTCTGATGGCAATGGTCGTGGCGATGATGTCGGTCGCCAGCGCGAAGCGGGTATTCTACCCGCCTAAGTGGAACGACCCGCTGTGCGAACGTCAACCAGTGCAGGTGCACTACCTACCGTAACCGCTAAGGTGGTTTGAATGCTTGCCTTGCTCAAACTTACAAAACGATGAGTAAGCGGAGAGTCTATTTTTGGTTCTGGTCGATAAGTCTAATCGCAGTCGCTCTGCTGGTCTTTTCAAGCCTGCAGAGTGATTGGCGTGCCCATTTCGGCGAACTGGTTGCCTTGGGCATCTTGGCGCTCTTGGCTGAGACGCTCCTGCTCC
>JBDNDR010000114.1:0-6545 GCA_046718995.1 Fimbriimonadales bacterium | reverse complement strand
TTGCTCGTCGGTCGGGTTGTACTTCTCTTTCAGGCTCTGGAGGAACTTCTGGCTGACCACTTGGGCGCGCAGGGCGACCTCAGGCAGCTGGGCGCTCATCTGTTCACGCAGCTGGCGCAGGGAAGCACCGCGCTCACGCAGGGCTTTATCCAAATCGTTGTCAGTGCCCTTACCCTCAGGGAGCAGCTGCTGGCGAATCGAGTCCAGTTGCGCCTTGATGAACTCCTCGCGCACCTGGTTGATTTCGGCTCCTGAGGCTTGGAAGCCCCGCTTCTCCAGCTCCAGCGTCAGTGCCAGCTCCTGTCCGACTTGGCGTGCGGTCTGATAACGCATCTGGAGCATCTGTCCATATTCGGAGGGTGGGTTGCCTTGAGTTTGATTTTCGATCAGGCGCGCAAGGTCGGCTTCGGTGAACTCCAGTGTGCCGACCTTCATCACGACCTTGTTCAGCCCCATCGCCTCGGCACGCTGTTGAGTGGGGGCAGGCACATAGGCGAAGAACACAATCATGCTCAACGCCACCAACACCGCAATGGTCAGTCCGATTGCTTTGACCGCTTTTTTTCTCAGTAGGTCTCTGAAAGTGCGTACTGTGATACCGGGCATCGTTGTCTCCTAACTTATGATTTGGGTCATCGCCTGCAGGCAGAGCCGAGAGATTTCAGCTTGGCTCAAGCCCTCGCGTTTCGCGTGGGTCTCGAGGGAAAGGTATCCGCGATAGCCGCTTTGCGCGATGTGGCTCAGGTGGTCTTGATAGCCAATCTCGCCTTCGCCCACGACCACCCAGTGGACTTCCCCGTCCGGTTGGCGGATACCGTCTTTGATGTGGATATGCACGACCTGCCCGCGCAGGGCATCGTAGCCTGCGTTGGCAGATTCGCCTAAGCAGAAAGCGTTGCCGGGGTCCCAGATGGCTTTGAGAGCAGGCGTATTAAAATAGCTCAGCACGGTTGCCACTTCGGCGCCGGTGCCCACTTGACAGGCATGCTCATTTTCCAGTCCCAGCACAAGCCCCGCGCGCTCAGCGTAGGGCACGGCGTACCCCAGATGCTCCACAATTGCTTGAGTGCGTTCTGGGGTCAACTCGCCCGCGCGCCAGAACGCAAAAATTCGGATAATCGGCGCCTCAAAGAACTCGGCGACCTCGATACAGCGGCGGAGCAGTTGAATCTGTTCTTCCAGCGGTTGCTCTTGGGCGCCGTGCATCCGCCCACGCTCTTGTGTGCCGAACAGGTCGCACTTATACACGGGCGAAGCGATGGAACATACGCCCAGCCCGTAGGTACTGAGCAGGCTCTTCACGCGCTTGAGTGTGTCCCAGTCGGCATAGGCGACATTAGACCCCCAAAAGGTGCGCAGTTCCACTCGGTCTATAGGGAAGTCGCGCACGACCTGGAGGGCGCGCTCCAAGTCGTTATCGATCTCGTCGGTGATAACAGAGAGTTTCATTGATTCCCGCTCTGGATGGTGTGGGCGATGATAATCGCTTCGGCAATCTCACGCATCGACTTGCGCGTGTTCATACTCTGCACCTGAATTCGCCGGTACGCCTCCTGCTCGCGCAGTCCGTAGGTGTCCATCAGGATGCCTTTAGCGCGCTCGATAATCTTGCGTGTCTCTAAGGTATCTTGGAGGTCTTCCACCTGCTGTTCCAGTTCGCGTGCCTCTTGATAGCGCGAGAGGGCAATCTCGATGGCGGGCATCAGGTCTGCCTGTTTGAACGGCTTGACGAGGTAGCCATAGACGCCTGCTTGTTTCGCACGCTGAACCAGTTCGGTATCGCTGTAGGCAGTGAGCAGAAGAACTGGCGCGAGGCGTTCACCTGCCAGCACGCGTGCCGCCTCAATGCCATCCATTTCGGGCATCTTGACATCCAGAATCGCCAGGTCGGGCTTGAGCTGGCGCACCTTTTCCACTGCCTGCTTGCCGTCGCTCGCCTCACCCACGACCGAGATACCCAGCTCCTCCAGCATCTGGCGCAGGTCCAGCAAGATAATCGGCTCGTCGTCGGCAATCACCACTCGCAATTTATGCATCCGATTCATCACCTTATAGGGGATTATACCCCACACGAACCCACCGAGCGTCGGGGCACCCAAGAGGTATAATCGCCTGCAGGAGTTTTGACTCAAGAGTCGAAATTTGTGCGTGAAGGAGGCATTTACGATGTTGAACGAACATAAGACGACAGGCACAGCAGCGGTGCTGGGCGCAGGTACGATGGGTGCGCAAATCGCTGCGCATCTGGCAAATGTCGGGTGGAAGGTGCTTCTGCTGGATATTGCCCCCACCAGCCTCACTCCCGAAGAAGAAGCGAAAGGGCTGAGCCTACAAGACCGCGCAGTGCGCAACCGAATCGCCCGAACGGGGCTGGAACGCGTGAGCAAACTGAAGCCCGCGCCGTTCTACCTGCCCGAACTCGCCAGCCGAATTGAACTGGGCAACTTCGAAGACGATTTCCGCCGACTCAAAGAGGCAGACTGGGTCGTTGAAGCGGTCGTGGAGCGCCCCGATATCAAGCGCGACCTGTGGACACGCGTGCAGGAGTTCGTGCGCCCCGACGCTATCCTCAGCACGAACACCAGTGGACTCTCTATCCACGAGATGAGCGAGGACTGCTCGGACGATATCAAACGCCGCTTTATGGGCACCCACTTCTTTAACCCACCCCGCTACCTCAAACTGCTGGAGATTATCCCGCGCAAGGAGACCGACCCCGAGCTGGTGGAGGGGATGATTCGTTTCGCCGAGCGGGTACTGGGTAAGCGCGTGGTGATTGCACGCGATACGCCGGGCTTCATCGCCAACCGTCTCGGCATCCACGCCATGATGGTCGTCTTCCCGCTCATGCAAGAGTTCGGTATGACGATTGAAGAGGTGGACGCACTCACCGGTCCGCTGGTTGGGCACCCGCGCAGTGCGACCTTCCGCCTGGCAGACATCGTTGGGCTGGATGTGATGGCGAGCGTCGCCAAGAACCTCCACGAGCGGCTCGAGACGCCCGAAGAGCGCGCCATCTTCGCACTGCCCGAAATCGTGCAGAAGATGATTGCCAACGGTCAGCTGGGCGAAAAGACAGGCGCAGGGTTCTACCGAAGGCTCAAGGACGGCACAATTGAGGCGTTAGACCTCAACACGGGCGAGTACCGTCCACGCCAGAAGGCGCGCTTCGCTCAGTTTGATGCGATTGCCAAGCTGCCTTTGGAAGAGCGGCTCAAAGCGCTGGTCAACCACGACAGTCGCGAGGGACGGTTCCTGTGGCGCCTGCATGAGGAGACCCTGCGCTATGTGGGGCAACACGCTCCCAGCCTCGCCGATGACCCCATCGCCATAGACCACGCCATCAAGTGGGGGTTCAACTGGGAGCTGGGTCCGTTCCAAATCTGGGATGCGCTGGGCGTGCGCGAGACCACCGAACGCATGGAACGCGAGGGCAAACCCGTCCCCGCACTCGCCAAGCAGCTGCTGGAGTTCGGGCGGAACCGTTTCTACGAGACCGCCGAAACAGGCGACACGACCGCCTTCGTGTGGCTCGGAGCGGGCAGTGTGGCACCTTATCGTCCTTCTGAGGAGTTCCTCACGCCCCAGAACATGGCACGCCACTGCCCTGTGGTGGAGAGCAACGCCGACGCCTCGCTGTATGACCTGGGCGATGGCGTGTTCTGTGTCGGCATCCACAGCAAGATGAATGTGCTCGGTCCCAGCGTGATGGAGATGTTCTACAAGGGTGCCGAACGCGCCGAGCGGGAAGGTGTCGGGCTGGTGATTACCGGCATCGGGGAGCATTTCTCGGTCGGGTTCAACTTGCAGCTGTTCCTGATGCAGATTGGCACAGGCGACTTTGATGAGCTGTTGATGGGCGGGAAGGCGTTCCAAGACTCGCTCCTGCGCCTGCGCTACGCCAAAGTGCCGGTGGTGCCCGCAGTGTTCGGCTACACGCTGGGCGGGGGCTGTGAAATCTGCTTGCATAGCGATAAGGTGGTCGCCAGCGCAGAGACCTACATCGGGCTACCTGAGGTGGGTGTGGGGATTATCCCTGCGGGAGGTGGCACCAGCACGATGCTCTACCGCGCGCTCAGTAGCCTGCCTCCGAATGCTGACCCGTACCCTGCAATCCGTCGCGTAATGGAGACGCTCGGCTTCGGTAAGGTGGCGACCAGCGCTATGGAGGGCGCGCGCTACGGCTTCCTCCGGGAAGGCTACGACCATATCGTGGTCAACCCCGACCGGGTGTTGTGGACGGCGAAGCAGGAGGTGCTCCATCTGGCAGAGGTTGGCTATGCCCCTCCCGAAGAGCCGAAGGTGATGGCATACGGCAACGCCGTGCTGAGCCGACTGCTGGTGGAACTGCACAACCTGAAGCGGGGCAACTTCATCACGGAGCACGACTTCACCGTCGCCTCGCAGATTGCGTATGTGCTGGCGGGCGGCGACCTCTCCCAGCCGACCGAGATGCCGCTGAGCTACTTCTACAACTTGGAAATCCAGGTGGTTGGCTTCTTGGCGCAACAGCCCAAGACTTGGGAACGGATGCGCCATATGTTGGAGACCGGCAAACCGCTCCGCAACTAAGAAAAACAATCACCCCCCTCCCGAGTTTGGGAGGGGGGTATTTTCTCATGCGGCTTGAGAGGGCGAATCGGGCGTCAGAGAGACCACTTCGCCCACTTCCTGAACTCGGAACTGGCTCAAGAGGTAATCCAGCTCGCCCAGCACCTCATCTAACTCCTCCATCTGGCGGCGCACTGAGGTCAGTGTCTGGTTTTGCGCTTGAACCGACTCGGTGGCTGAATGAACCTGCGCGCTAATCTGTTCGCTCTGTTGCATCACAGTGTTCAGCTCCGAGGTGACCTGTCTTGCTCGTTCCGCAGTTGTTTGCGCCGAATGTGAGGAGCGCTCTGCGATTTCTGCCACACGAGCGAACCCATCGCCCACTGTGGAGACCTCGGCATTGACCTCCTGCATCGCTGAGCTGGTCTGCTGAGCGATTGCTGCGATACTCTCCAGCTGTTCCAGCGTTGTGCGGCTGCTGGATTGAACCTGCTCAAACGACGCCACCGCACCCTGCACTTGGGTGTCAATCGCCTGAACCGCCTGCAACACGGTGCTAATCTGCTGCTTCACCTCATCGGAGAGATTGACCCCTTGAGCGACTGATTGGGTTGTTGCTTGCAGTGCCTGCAGTGATGTCGCAGTGCGTTCCAGAACCTGTTGGATAATGTGCTGGATGTCTCGCGTTGCTGAGGCACTGCGTTCGGCTAAGCGTCGTACCTCATCCGCGACGACGGCGAACCCACGCCCAGCCTCGCCCGCTCGGGCGGCTTCAATCGCGGCATTGAGTGCGAGCAAGTTAGTCTGGCGCGCGATCTCCTCAATCGTCTGCACTATCTGAGCGATTGAAGAGGACATCTGTTCCAGTGCCTGCATCTCAGTGCTCACATGTTGGACATCGCGCTCAATCTGGCGCACGGCTTGCGTGGTCTGGTCTAAAGCCTGAAGGCTTGTCTCGGCAGAGTGTGCCACTGCCTCCGTCCGCTGTTGGGTATGGCTCAGCTCCCGGATGGTGCGCTGGACCGCCTGTTCGACTTGTACCATCTGATTGAGGCTTTGGGAGGAAGAGTGGGCGGTCTGTTCAGCACCACGCGCCACTTCGCGTACCGCTTGCATAATCCCTTGAATGGCTTGGCGATTATGGTCTACAATCTCGGCGGTTTCAGTGGCGTTTTGAACCACCGCTTGGATGGTGGTCTGCAGGTCATGCACCTGTTGCGTGTTGGTGCGTAGTTCGCGCTGGAACTGGGCGGTTTCTGCTTGGGCACGCTCGGTAGTTTCTGCAACGGATTGCGCCATCTGGGCTAAATGCTCGGTCGCTTGATAGGTTGTGCGTGCAATCTCCAGTACGCGTTGGTTGGTCTTTTTGGCTTGAGCGACCGTGTGATGAACCCGTTCCAAGAAACGATTGAAGTAGCGTCCAAACTGACCGAACTCGTCCCGACGGTTTTCTGGCAGTCGCACGGTGAGGTCGCCTTCTCCCTCGCTGGCATCGCGTGCCCAGGCAATCATCTGACGCAGGGGCGTCAGCGTGCGGTAGATAAGCCCACCCACCGTTGCCATCATCAGGGCAATAGCAATCAGGGTAGTGGCAACTGCGCGATTACGCAGTCCTGCCAGAGGTGCCAGCATTGCATGCTCTTCTACACTCATCACGATAGTCCAGCCGCTGGTGGGCACTGTGTCCCAGAAGAAGTATCGGGGAACCCCGTCAACCACCGCTCGGGTGTAGCCCGAGGTCTGTTCGCGTTTGACGAACTGGCTTTCGGGGATTTTGGCAAATGGAGTGCCTTCAAAATCCTTGCGCAGGAGCAGTTGTTCGTTAGGGTGGCTAATCAGCAGTCCCGCCTCGCTGACGAGCAAGGCATACTCATAATTTTTATACTTTTTGTCAAGCAAGTGCAAGTTTTTCGTGATTTTTATAAGGGCATCCAGTGCAATATCGACGCCCGCCACGCCAAAAAACTGCTTTTTCTTGTCGTAGAGGGGGATCG
>JBDNDR010000113.1:0-6555 GCA_046718995.1 Fimbriimonadales bacterium | reverse complement strand
GCACGGTGGATGGTCAAAATGCGCCCGATGAGGTCTTCAGGGTCATACATCAGCACGCCCGTCGTTTCGGTGTCGGCATAGGGTTGGCGTAGGGCGGCGGTTCGTGTGGTGAACGCGCCGTCGGCAAACAGCTTCACACTGCCCCAACGCAGGTCAGGGTGGGGACTGGGTGGTTGCGGGTTGGCGCCTGAGGCTTCTCCCGCACTTTCGGGTGTGTTGAGCCAGCCGGCGCGCTTGGCGGAGCCGAACAGAGGCATCAGGGTCATCCGCACGGGTGCGCCCTCCTCCAACGCTTGGGCATAGGCGCGCACTTCCGCTTCCAAATCGTGCCACCCGGTGCTGGCATCAGAGGCACAGAGGATTCCCCGACGCGCCAGGTCTTGGCAGGCACGGTGAACCGCTTCCACCAGCTGGCTCTGGTTCGGTTTGGGAATATGTTGCGAGATGAGGCTTGTAGCGCTCTCCAAAAGCACGCCCGTTGGCTCTCCAGCCTCATCCCGCACAATTACGCCGTCGCTGGGGTCAGGGGTCTCACGCGTGACTCCACCCATCTGCAGGGCGAGCGTATTGGCGACGGCACCGTGCTTGCTCACATGGTTGAGATAGATAGGGCGGTCTGAACAGACGGCATCCAAGTCGTGTCGTGTGATGTGCTTACCGCCCGGAAGCAGGTTCTGGTCATAGGCGCGTCCCAGAATCCATTCGGCGTTGGGGTTCTCCACCATCCATCGGCGCAGGCGGTCTTGGAGTTCCGCTACCGAAGTACAGCCCCTCAAATCAGCCTTGCCGAGGTCTATCCCCAAAGGTAGGATGTGGCAGTGGCAGTCGTTGAAAGCGGGTATGACTGCCTTACCATCAACAACAACCGCTTGAGATTGGGGGTAGCGCGTTTTGAGGTCCTCTCGTGTGCCCACAGCGACGATGCGCCCATTGTGCACAACCATCGCTTCGGCAATAGGGCATTCGTCCCAGAAGGTATAAATCGGTGCGCCTTCGATGCGATGCATAAGTAGCCGATTCGTGGGACAAGACACGAATCCTGTTAGTCTTCTAAGTTCAGGGCAGGTTGGGGCATTGCAAAAAAGCGGGCAGAGCCGTTGGCAGACGCTTGCTCGGTGAGTCGTCGCTCTGCAATTTGGATATACTCTGGGTTGATATCGATGCCGATGTAGCTGCGTCCCAAGCGTTTTGCAGCGACTGCTGTGGTGCCACTGCCCACGAACGGGTCTAAAACGAGCGCCCCCTCCTGAGTGGAGAGCAGGATGAGGTATTCACACAGCGAGAGTGGCTTGACCGTTTGATGGGAGTTATAGTCCCCCTTTTCCTCTATGTCGGGTTTGGGGATGAGGAAATATTTATCCATCGCCTCCTCTACTCCGTCCACGATGAGGATGTTGCTGGGATAATAGTTCAAACCGATACGCAGATTGGTGTTAAATAATCCCACACCGTACTTGACGAAGTTGTTCAATAGGGTTCCCTCATAAGGTTTCTGAGCGACGATAATCGGCTCATAGCACGATTTGATTTGGGGCGTGCGCCATCCTTGAAGCCTCTGCTTTAGAGAGACTTTCTCCTCATCCGATATACGCATTCTGTTGATGAAGTGGTCGAGACTCATCGCCTTCGGTTGGTTCTGCAGATAGACCCATAGGAAAGTGTCGCGTATGAGAAAACCCGCCTCCTCTACCGCGCAGGTGAGTCTATGATAGAGGCGAGGGCTGGAGAACGAGAAGAAGAAGCCGCCAGGCTTTAGCACGCGAAAGATGAGCTTGCTGACCTGCTCGTACCACTTATGAAGCCGTCGCCCCTGCTCAGGGTCGAACTTCATTCCTGCTGGGAGGTGCTTGATGACTTGACCGTAGGTAAGGTCTTTTACCCTTTCAGCATCCCACTCGCTATCCAGCTTATCCAGAAAGTAGGGCGGGTCGGTGATAACGGCGTCGACCGACTCTGCTCCCAAAGTGGGCAATACTGTCAAACAATCACCGACGATGAGTGTGTTTACCTCGTTCATCCCTCCTGCCCCAGCTTCTTCTTGATATGTTCGTAGATACGCCGAGCATCCTCTTCAGTAATATACCCTTTCTCAATTGAGCGTATAACAGGTTGTGAACTTGCGACCCCCACTACTCGTCCCCTTTCGTCATATACCCACCAGTCCCTATCGGCACGGTTGCAAAACTGGCACAGTGGGATGATGTTGTTAGCTTTCAAGCCAAGATGGGGATTGCGATGCCCTTTTTGTAGTTGGGTGAGACTATTGGGGTATCTCAGGTTTGGTTTCCCTTCCACTGAACCGCAGAGAGCACATCGGTTGCCGTACTTCTGTTTGATATTGTTGAAATCGATACTCTCTGCCCCACGACGCGAAGGGATGTAGTTAGGATGTGGCGTTTCTAAACTCTCAAGTTTGTAGCAGCTCTTGCCGTGTAGTTCTTTCGGTAGAGAGCTGATGCTGTTCTTGCGGACGGTTGACAGGACATGGTAGCCTTTTTGTGGACCCAAATGCCTCGCCTGCTGAACATCAGGAGTGTTGGGATAGTAGAGCCTTATGAAGGCGGTCAGCTCCTCTTTTGTAATCCAGCGAGTATCTGGATAGCCTCGAGCAAGGTAGACAAGTACAAGTGCATCTTTAGTATATTTGTCATTCTTGTCCTTGAGATTGATTCTTTTCACTCCACGCTCTGCGAGATGGTTATGGTAGTACTGGTCTATCATCTCCCAGATTTGCTGGATTTCCTCTTCGCTAAGCTTTTTCACCGAACTCATCTTAACTCTACCACTTCCACTTTGCGTTCGGGCAAGGTAATTAGCGCAAAACTCGCCTGTCCCGTGAGCCAACCGCACACCTCGCCCGGATTGAGAATCACCGTGTTGTCCACAGTACGCAGGTCGCGCTGGTGAGTGTGTCCATAGATAACGAGGTCGTATAGTCCGCTCCGTGCGAATGCCTCCACTGGCTCAGGTTCATGCACCATCGCGATGCGGGTGCCCTCCAACTCGATAAACAGGGGTTGAACCGAGACCTGTCCTATCTCGCTCAAACGGCGCATTAAGCCGAGCCGCTCGCCATCGTTGTTGCCGAAGACCCCAATCAGACGAGTTTGAAGCCTTGAGAGCTCGTTCACCACGAACGGCGCGACATAATCCCCTGCGTGGAGCACCAAGTCTACCTGATGGTCGTTCAAGGCGTCCACCACCTTGCGAATGTTGTCCATATGGTCGTGGCTGTCCGAAATCACGCCGAGAAGCATGGGATTCTGTTTCGTTGTCCCTTCCCAATCCCCTACAAAAGAACAGGCACGGGGGGGTAGCCCGTGCCTGCATCTGCCCAGAAAGGATGAACCTAACGCTTGCGTCGTCGAATGCCCAACAGCCCTGCAAGCCCTGTTCCCATCGCAATCAAGCTGGCGGGTTCAGGCGCAATCACTTTGGACGATTCGCCGCCGAACAACCCCTGAATGTGTACCATTCCGCTATTGTTCATACCAGCGAAGTCGGCAGCAGAGACCCCGAACAGAGTGAATGAGGTGCTGTTGCCCTGCAGGAACCGTTGGCTGGGTGGGGATACCTTGAAGTCGACCTGCACATTAAACGGTAGCCCCGCATTGATGTAGTTACCCAGCGAAATCCCTGTAATGTACGGGCTGCTACTAAAGCTGTAGCCCGTAGGCAGGGTATTGAACTTCAGATAGAGCTCTCTTACAAATCGCCCTGATTCGCTCGGCGCATTAGCCAAGTGAGTGATCAGGATGTTGACGCCTCCGCTGACATCGGTGAGCGTCATCTGTGCCCAACTGGGTGTGCCTGACGGGGTTCCACCACTGTGGACGGTGTTGAAACTGAAGTTTACCTGCGCATAGGATGAAGCGACCAGAAACACAATTCCCAACATCCCAAAAGTTCGTTTTATCATTATTTCTCCTTGAGCTGGTTTTGCTCTGCCAATAAGACAGCCGATTCTGTGCCATCAGTTCCCCAGAAAGGCTAATCTGGCAGAGAAAACCCAAAAACTGGTATTCTTGCTGTGTGGTATACTGACCTTATGGGACGCCGAATGCAGGATACGGAATGGAAACCGAAAACGACCGAGAAACTGCTTATCATCCACGCCGACGACTTGGGCATGAGCCACTCTAAGAACCGCGCAACACTCAAGGCGTTAGAGGCGGGCGCCATCAGCAGCGCCAGCATTATGGTGCCTTGCGGTTGGCTGATGGAGGCAGTAGAGTGGGCAAAGAAGAATCCCAACGCTGACCTGGGACTGCACCTGACCCTCACCAGCGAATGGCGAGCCTATCGGTGGCGACCAGTAGCACCCGCCGACAAGGTGAAAGGACTTATAGACCCGCAAGGCTATATGTGGGGCGGCGTGGAGCAAGTGGTGCGGAACGCCTCCCCCCAAGAAGTGGAGACCGAGATCCGCGCCCAGATTGAGATGGCGCTCCAACTCGGACTGAAGCCGACCCACTTAGACTCGCATATGGGCACGCTGTATGCGGACGCACGCTTCTTTGAGGTGTTCCTCAAGGTGGCGATGGACTACAAAATTACGCCGATGGTGTTCAGCCCCACCCCAGAGATACTGCTGATGTCCGCCGCACGAGGGATTAACTACCGGGACCTCTACAAGCGGATTCAACAGATGGGCATCCCGACGATTGACTACCTCAATCCGCAGTATGAGTTGAGCGACACTTATGAACAACACCGCCGTCGCCTGCACGAGTATGTCCGTACCCTGAAGCCCGGCGTCAACGAGTTGATTGTGCATCTGGGCGAAGATGACCCCGAAGGCAATGCGATTACCTCCGGTTGGCGCTACCGCGTGAACGAACTGCGCATCCTGATGGAACCCGCCTTCAAAGACCTCCTGAAAGAGAGTGGGGTGCGCCTATTTACCTATCGCGAGCTGAGTCAGATGTAGAGGAGCATAGGGAGATACTCCTATGCTCCTGCCTGCTCAGTGGAACTGCTCCTCCTCGGTGGAGCCGTGCATTGCCAGTGTGGAGGCTTGACCGCCTGTGATTGCCTCTTGCACCGCGTCAAAGTAAGCAGTGCCCACGAACGCCTGATGCTCAGTCGCACGGAACCCGTGTTTGTCGCGCGCCTCGAACTCCTGAGCCTGCATCTCGGCATAAGCGGTCATCCCGGTTTCAGCATAGCCCTTAGCCAGCTGGAAGCTGATATAGTTCAGTGCGTGGAACCCTGCCAGCGTGATGAACTGGAATTTGTAGCCCATCGCTCCCAGCTCTTTCTGGAACTTGGCAATCGTGGCGTCGTCTAGTTTGCGCTTCCAGTTGAAAGAGGGCGAGCAGTTATAAGCTAACATCTTGCCGGGGAACTTGGCGTGGATTGCCTCTGCGAACTGGCGCGCCTGCTCTAAGTCCGGTTCAGATGTCTCGAACCAAAGCAGGTCGGCGTAAGGTGCGTAGGCTAACCCGCGGGCGATGGCAGATTCCATGCCTCCTCGCACGACATAGAAGCCCTCATAGGTGCGTTCCCCTGTCAAGAAGGGCTGGTCGTAGGGGTCGATGTCACTGGTGAGCAGGGTTGCGTTCAGAGCGTCGGTGCGTGCAATCAGTACCGTCGGCACACCCAGCACATCGGCAGCGAAGCGCGCGGCGACCAGCTTCTGGACGAACTCACGTGTGGGTACAAGCACCTTGCCCCCCAAGTGCCCGCACTTCTTTGCCGAGGCGAGCTGATCCTCATAGTGAACCCCTGCAGCGCCCGCTTCAATCATGGCTTTGGTGAGCTCAAAAGTATGGAGCACACCTCCGAAGCCTGCCTCGCCGTCGGCAACAATCGGTGCGTACCAGTAGATGTCGTTCTTGCCCTGTGCCCACTGCTTCTCGTCCTCGCGACGGAAGGCGTTGTTGATGCGTTTGACCACCGCAGGCACACTGTTGACCGGGTAGAGGCTCAGGTCGGGATAAGTTTGTGAGGCAAGGTTCGCATCGCCTGCGACTTGCCAGCCGCTGAGATAGATGGCTTTCAGTCCTGCCTGAACCATCTGCACAGCTTGCGTACCCGTTAACGCACCCAGTGCTGCCACATATGGCTCTGTTGTCATCAGTTCCCAAAGGCGTTTGGCACCCATCTCCGCCAAGGTGTGCTGGATACGCACAGAACCCTGTAGCCGCACCACATCCTCTGCGCTGTAGGGTCGCTCGACCCCATGCCAGCGCGGGTTCTCTCGCCAATCGCGCTCTATTTCTGCGACACGCTCTTTAATCATCGGTTGACCTCCACTTTTCGCCTATTCCCCCACGCACTGGCGGGGGAAACTGCGGAACCTCAATCGATGGAGTCGTAGGCTATCAGAGTGACAAAGTCGATGAAACTGTCACTCAGCACCACTTTGCGTAGGATTTCGCTCGCTTCGGCGAATCGTCCCTGCTGGAACAGGTCGCTTCCGAGGTCGCTCTCTATTTTGCTAAGTTCCTCGTGAAGCATCTGTTCAAACAGCTCTGCGGTGATAGCACGCCCATCGTTGAGGTGTGCGCCACGCTGAATCCACTGCCATAGCTGGGATCGCGAGATTTCCAC